>CAZCHS010000036.1:4549-15148 GCA_964498725.1 uncultured bacterium
CTTGGCTACGGGGACAATGCCTGTGGTTCCTTGCAAACTGAAATCAATCTGGCGCCCGGCGAAGAGAAAGAATTTTTGATTACTGTCGGTATTGGCAGCGCAGACAAAGAGGGGAAAGCAATTCGTGCAAAATATTCGGATTTATCAAAAGTTGACAAAGAATTAGCCGAAATCAAAAAATACTGGCAGAAAAAAATTCAGGGCTTTACCGCCATTACACCCAATAAAAATCTCAACAGTACCATCAACACCTGGGGCATTTACAACAGCCTGATCACCTTTATGTGGTCAAGGGCCGCCAGTTTAATATATTCCGGTATTGACCGTGACGGCCTCGGTTATCGGGATACAGTGCAGGATTTGATGGGCGTCATGCACACCACTCCCGAGGAAGTACGGGAAAAGCTGGAACTGATGATCACCGGACAAATGTCCAGCGGTGGCGCCAAGCCGGTGGTTTACCCCCTTGCCCACAATCCCGGCCATGAAACGCCAACCGAGGAAAAGGAATACCGGTCAGATGACTGCATGTGGTTGTTCAATGCCATTCCTGCTTATGTCAAAGAAACCGGCAATATTGATTTTTATAAAAAAGTGCTTCCTTACGCGGACAAAGGGGAAGACTCTGTGTTCGAGCACATGAAACGGGCCATCAATTTTAATCTGAAGCGATCGGGACAAAATGGCTTTCCCCTGGGACTATCCGCCGACTGGAATGATTGTTTTGAATTTGGCAATACCGGCGAAACCATCTTTGTGGCCTTTCAGTTGCGACTGGCGCTGGCGGTTTACATCGAAGTGGGCGAAATGCTGGGCGAAACAGCGGAAGTGGATTGGGCGAAACCGATATTAGCGAATCTGGACAAAAATTTGATTGAAAAAGCCTGGGATGGCGAATGGTTCATTCGCGGCTTTGATGCACAGGGCAATAAAATCGGTTCCAAAGAATCAGCCGAAGGTCAGATCTTTCTCAACACCCAGGCATGGTCAATTATCAGTGGTCTGTCGAACAATGGAAAAGCCCAAAAAGCGATGCAAAAAGTAAAAGAACGTTTAAGCACAGACTATGGCATTATGATCACTGACCCGCCTTATACAAAATCCGATTATACACTGATTCGGGCGCAGCTGATGAATCCCGGTTTGAAAGAAAATGGTGGTATTTTTGTGCACACACAGGGCTGGGCTGTGATGGCGGAAGCGATGCTGGGACATGGCGATCAGGCTTATGAATATCTGATGAATTATCTGCCGGCCAATTACAATGACCGGGCGGAAATTCGGGAAATCGAACCCTATGTGGTTTGCCAATCCACCCATACGAAGTACAGCCCGAAAGAAGGCGCTTCACGAATTCCATGGCTCTCAGGATCTGCCACCTGGACCTATTACGCCATTACTCAATACATATTAGGTGTGCGTCCGGAATATGATGGGCTGACCATTGATCCGGCGATTTCATCGGATTGGAAGGGTTTTACCGTCAGCCGGATTTTCAGGGGAAAGAAATTTAAAATTGAAGTAAAAAATACCAGCGGCGCGCAAAAGGGCGTCAAAGAGCTGAAACTCAATGGTGAAATTATCAAAGGAAATTTTATTCCTGTTAACAAAATGCAGCAGACCAATGACGTTATCGTAATTATGTAAAAATATTAGCGAGGGGGGTATGAAAAGGCGAGAATTTTTAAAAACCAGTGCCATTGCATCGGCAGGAGCCATGGCATTATGTAATCGTTGTACACAAAAAACGAACAGACCATTGAATTTTGTGCTCCTCTATTCCGATGAATTGAATCCGGACTATTTTCAGTGTTATAATGAAAATTCTCCCTATCCGACACCGAATCTGACGGAACTGGCCAATGCCGGCACAAGATTTACCAATGCTTATGTGGCGGCGCCTATGTGTACACCCAGCCGGTTCGCTGTGCTGTCCGGTAATTATCCCGGCAGTTGTGACCATCCTAAATTTTTGGAAGAAAATCCTACTGATGAAATGTACAACATTGGCTGGGACACCTACCTGCATAAAAATATGGCAACCTTGCCCGGAATATTATCTGCCAATGGGTACGTTACCGGCATGAGCGGTAAATGGCATATCGGTAGCGAAAAGTCAGAAGATACGCAGTTTCCGGAATTCGCACCTGATGCTGATCTAAATGATGCGGTGGTCAATAAAAAATTACAGGAACGTCAGCAAATGGTAAAGAAGATGATTGCCGGGGATGCTGGGTTTGATGAAGTGCGAAGTGCAACATGGGGTAATTTTGACGGTCTGCCGATCAAGGCGCTGCATGTTCATAATTTCCCCTGGATTAATAAGGGTACAATGGAATTTCTCGATGCCCGTTCACAAGATGGTAAACCCTTTTTCCTTTATGCGGCGACCACAGCCATTCACGGCCCGGCTCACCAGGATGTATTGGATGTGGACTACAGTTATACGCCGGAAGGAAAAGTGGCGGGACTTGACCGGTTCGATCTGGACCGGGAAAAATTGAGAAATGCTATCAAAGACCTCCACGGCCAACACCAGCATAAGCAGGCCGGATTAGCTTACCTCGATCATCATGTCGGACTGGTGAAAAAGAAATTAAAAGACCTCGGTTTACTGGGTAACACTGTGATTATGTTCATGGCTGATCACAATGTGGAACCGGGCAAAGCCACTTGCTATGAGCGGGGAAACAAAGTGCCTTTTATCGTCAGCTGGCCGGGGCTACCCAAAGGGCAGGTTTGCAGTGAATTGGTCCAAAATGTGGATATCGCATCGACAATTATTAAAACAATTGGATTGAAAAAGATTAAAGAGCAGGGATTTGTGGGTGAAGATTTCCGCCCCCTGGTTAAAGGTGAAAAGAAAGCGATTCGCAAGGATATCTTCATGGAATGCGGCTTCGCCCGCGGTGTCCGTTCCGGCCAATACAAATATATTGCTTTTCGCCTACCTGATGAATTGATTCAACAAATGGAATCCGGTGAAATGAATTACGCGCCCAACTATTTCAATCGCTTTAAACAGGCTCATTCACAAATCGCAATTGAGTATTTTCCCCATTATTTTGATCAGGACCAATTGTATGATTTGGAAAGCGATCCCTATGAAATAAATAATCTGGCTTATAATCCTGCTTATCAGGAAACTCTGGCAATGATGAAAAAGATCATGCAAAAATACCTGGATAGTTTTGATCATCCTTATGATCTGAAACGAATTTCTTTTATGGAATCGGATAAGTACAAAGAATTGGTAAAAAAGACCCAGGCCATCGGCACCGATTATATTCAATGGCTGCCAAGAGACCATGGCAATATAATCTATCCGCCGAAGAATTAAAAATGGAGAGAGAAAATATGCTAAAGAAAACAAGTTTACTATTACTGACAATAACCACTTTTCTTTTCGCTGATCCCGGTTATCCCGGCTTTGATTTTGAACATGAGCATCACGAATTTAAAGTTTTTGCCAATGGTGAAGAAATGCCGGTGGCCCATGTGGCGCAATTCGCTTTCTCCTCCTTTACGCTTGATGCGCCGGTATTTATCAAAATCGAAACAGCACACGATCTGCGCTGGGTGGACATTCGCCCGAAAAATGAAGCTATTGACTTTGATTATTCGGAAAACACGATTGAATTTGAATTGACTGAGCCCAAGAAATTATCCATTGAACTCAATGGTGAAAATTCCTACCCGCTGTACATCTTTGCCAATGAACCCAAAAATTATATCCGTGATAAAAATACCATCGTGTTCGAAGGAGGAAAACTCCACCAGCCGGGAAAAATCGAAATCAAAAGCGGCCAGACTGTGCTTTTAGAAGCGGGCGCAGTGGTGCGGGGCTACATCGAAGCTGAGGACCTGGAGAATATTAAAATTGTCGGTGAGGGAATTTTTGACGGCAGTGAGTTCAGTAAAGAGAACCGCCTTTTCAAGCATCGTATTATTCAACTGAACCATTGCAAAAATGTGCTGATTGACGGTATCATGATCGTCAACAGCGCCACCTGGACGATAGAGCCGATGTTCTGTGAAAATGTGGAAATTCGCGATATTAAGATGATGAACTGGCGCTTTGGTTCCGACGGGATTGATCTGGTTGGCTGTCAAGATATTACCATTGATAATTCCTTTATTCGCGCCAATGATGATTGTGTTGTGCTGAAAACCTGGGGTGGCCGGGAAAAGTATCCGCAAGAACCCATTGACGGCCCCAATGTCTCCAATATCAATGTCATTAATTCGATCTTTTGGAACATGGCCTGGGGCAATGCGCTGGAAATCGGCTTTGAATTACGAGCGCAGAAAATCGAGAATGTCCGTTTTGAAAACTGTGATATTATTGCGGTAGACAGAGGCGCGGTGTTCAGCATACATAATGGTGATTACTGTACTGTTCAGGATATTACCTACAAAGACATTCGTGTGGAAAATGCCAACCATAAACTGATAGACCTGGCGATCTTTGTTTCCCAGTACAGTGTGGACCATCAGGGTGAAAAAAGCGAACGGGCGAAATATTATCTCCATGGCGCCTGGGATGGCGTACAAAAGGTAATGCCTGGCAATGAAGAAAAGATCGCAAAAGGCCGCGGTCATATCAAAAATATTACCTTTGAAAATATTGCTATTCTGGATGGTAAATTACCTTTTTCTGTCATCGCCGGATTTAATAAAGAGCACCAGGTGGAGGATGTTACCATAAAAAATCTAAGCTTTTACGGTCAACCATTGAAAAGTTTGAATGCTGCAAAAATTGATACTGTCTTTACGAAAAATATCAGGGTAAAATAAACAGGGGAGAAGTTATGCAGGTTTCACGTCGCGATTTTTTAAAAGTAATGGGCAGCGCATCCGCCTTGACATTGATGAGATGCGGATTGGGCAAAAAAGTACAGAAAAAGCCCAATATTCTGTTCATTATGTCCGATGATCATGCTTACCAGGCCATCAGCGCTTATGACGATAAACTGATTCAAACACCTAACATTGACCGGCTGGCTAAAGAGGGAATGAAATTTACCAATGGCTGTGTGACCAATTCTATTTGCGCGCCTTCACGAGCGACAATCCTTACCGGCAAACATTGTCATAAACACGGCAAGATCGACAATAAATTTCCTTTCGATGATACGCAAACCACTTTTCCGCAAATTATGCAGGAAAACGGATACACAACCGCCATGTATGGAAAATTACACTTCGGCAATAATCCCAAAGGCGTTGATGATTTCATGATTTTGCCGGGACAGGGAAATTATATCAATCCGGATTTTATCACGAAGGACGGGAGAGTTCATAAAGAAGGCTATTGTACTGACATTATTACGGATTTGACCATTGAATGGCTGGACAAAAAGCGGGACAAAACCAAACCCTTTATGATGATGTATTTGCACAAAGCGCCTCATCGTCCCTGGTGGCCGCGGGCTGATAAAATGGCGGAGTTCGTGAACAAAAAATTTCCCGAGCCACCCACGCTTTTTGATGATTATGAAAACCGTGGCACTGCTGCGAAAACCGCCGAGATGAATCTCCTGAAACACATGAAATACGGCCATGACTCGAAAATTTATCCCGAAGTGCAAAAGGAGATGGGAACAGATTTGAAACCTTATGTACCACCGGCAATGTGGGGCGGCATCGACGGATTCAGCGGTCCTTATAATCGGGCGACTGAAGAACAAAAGGCTGAATATAAGCCCACTTTAAATAAGATCAATAAGGACTTCAAAGACAACTGGCCTACCATGACAGATGAAGAAAAAATGAGATGGAAATATCAACGCTATATGCAGGATTACCTCGCTTGTATCTCTTCTGTGGATGACAATGTGGGACGGGTGTTGGATTACCTGGATGAAAGCGGCCTGGCTGACAATACAATTGTCATTTACACCTCTGATCAGGGCTTTTATCTCGGCGAACATGGCTGGTTTGACAAGCGCTTTATCTATGATGAATCCTTTAAAACACCGCTTTTGATGCGCTGGCCTGGTAAAGTAAAGCCCGGCTCTGTTTGTGATGAAATGGTGCAGAATCTGGACTTCGCCCAAACTATGCTGAATGTTGCCGGTATTGAGGAGCCGGAAGATATGCAGGGGGAAAGTCTATTGCCATTATTGAAAGGTAAAACCGATGAGTGGACACGGGATGCGGTCTATTATCACTATTATGAATATCCGGCGGTACATATGGTGAAACGTCATTACGGTATTGTAACAACGGATTATAAATTGGCGCATTTCTATTATGATGTGGACGAATGGGAACTCTATGACCGCAAGAAGGACACTTACGAAATTAACAATGTATATGATGATCCGGCTTATGCTGATGTGGTCAAGGATTTGAAAGTCAGGCTCGAAACACTGCGGAAAAAATATGGAGATTCCAAGGAGTTGGATCAGAAGTATCTGAAGCAGTATTTAGAAAAAATTGATGCATGAGATACATGGTTTTTTGGGAAGTAGGCTGAAGCCTACTATGTCATGGTCAGAAATTTTTTCACCACAATAAATTGTGGTGCTATTCTGAACAAATAAAAAATGAATCAGACTAGCACCCGATTTTAATCGGGTGAAAGAGAAACCCGTAAAATAAGATAGTCTGCTTCAGCAGACTATCAAAAATTTGATAATTTTATAAAAAAATAGGAAAGCAATTGTTCCAAATAAAAAAAATCCTATGGATACTATTTTTACCTGCTATTATTTTCGGTGGGAATGGCTGGAAAATCCATGACAATGGAAGTTTTGATTTACAGTATGAGAACCTGAAAATAACCAATTGTTATCCGGCGATAGATCACCAGCCGATCAATCCGCTTGTTGTTAAAATTAAAAAAAACCAAATCACCTACATGCTGAAATCCGGCAAATTGAGGCTAACGCTGGATAAAAAGCATGGTGATTATACCATTGACATAACACTTGAAGATTTTAAAGTAGCACCGGATTGGATTTTACCCCTGGCTTTTGGTGAGATTGAGGGCGCAGACCGTTTTTACAAGCAAGGCTTTGGATTTGCCGGCGCTAGTGGCATTTTTACAATTCCGGAACCGAAACAAAAAATTGAAAGAGCCCGGCTCAAAGAAGATGTCTGGTCCTATGACAGCTATTTATTTACCGGATTATTGGCAGAAAATGATGCCACCATTGTGATCTCTGCCTACGATCACAAAGATTATCTCCACCGCAGTACGCTTTATAACCGGCAACAGAGAATTGGGTTAATTGATCGTCATAAAGACAGAAACCTGGTATTGCTGGAAACCGGTTTCGGCATGGAGAAAATTAGTCTAAACAACCAGACAACCAAACTACCAACTATTTATATAAAAAGCGGAAACCGGCCTTATGAAACATTTCAGCAGCAGGCGGAAGCTATTGCAAAATATAACCATATTGATGAGATGAAAGCACCACGCTATTATTTCTGTTCCTGGTATGAATATCATAAAGATTTCAGCCAGGAAATTCTCATGAATATGCTGGCGGGCATCGAAGAATCTGAGATCAAACCGGAATTTCAAACTATTCAGATTGATGACGGCTATGCCTGTTATGGTGACTGGCTGACGCCGACGAATAAATTTCCCAATGGATTACAGTTCAATATTGACTTGATTCTTGATCATGGCTATGCGGCTGGCATTTGGGTGGCGCCCTTCATGGTCAGCTCCTGCAGTTTTATTTTCAAGGAGCATAAAGATTGGTTGCTCAGAGATAAAAGCGGAAAAATTATTCAGGAGTGGGACAATCCGGACGAAGATGTCTATGTTCTGGATGCCAGCCATCCTGAGGCCTTGGCCTATTTGCGGAAGGTTTTCAGGACTTTTCGGGAGATGGGGATCACCACCTTTAAGACCGATTTCATGGATTGGGGGCTGCGGGATTCTCAGATAGTAAGCCGCTATACCAACGGTAAAACATCAGTACAATATTTTGTGGAAGTACTTGACATGATTCGCGAGGAAATTGGTGAGGAAAGCTTCTGGCTGGGATGCATTTCACCTTATCAGCCCATGATTGGTTATGTGAACGGTATGCGGCTCAGCAATGACGTGGGCGCGGAATGGAGCCGCGAAAGCACGGTCAATATGTTTCGCGAGATGAGCGCCGGCCAATTTTTCAATAATATTCTCTGGCAGAATGATCCTGACGTGCTTTACTTGCGGGATGAAAATTCAAAATTGAGCGAAGATGAAAAACAATCCATTGCGCTTTTCGATGGTATGATGGGCGGCATGCTCACCACTTCCTGCCGGTTCCACACACTGGAGGAGCAGGATAAAGAATTGTGGAAATTCCTAAAGCCGGAAAATAAACCATTGATGGCTACCATTCATCATTGGGCAAACCCGTCGAAAATACTGGTACTGGAAAAATATTATCCTGATTCCAATAATAAATCAATTATGCTTTTGAATACCTCCAATAATCCTTTGTCCATTGCTGAGGAAATAGAAAAGATTATAACACAAAAATATAAAGCTCTTTATAAATGGGATAATGGTAATATGATCAAGACGAAACTGAATCGCATACCGGAGGATTTATCCCCCCACGCCAGTCAAGTGATTTTTCTGTCAAAAGATGGCCGGAAACTGGAAACAATCAATAATATTAAGGACAAATAAATGAAGTGGTACTTTGCATCTTTGGTCATTTTATGTTCCCTGTTGATATCATGTACAGCGACCAGTGATGAGTGGCGAATTCAGTCGCCCAATGATGAAATATCCCTGGTTGTGACGGCAGATAATGGCAAGGTTCACTATGCCGCTGAGATCAATGGCAAAGCGGCATTGGCAAAATCGAAGCTCGGATTAGTGCGTGAAGACCAGAATTTCAGTGAAAACCTGACCTTCAAATCTGCTACAAACCGAACAATCAAAGAAAAATATTCAACCATTACCGGTAAACGCATTCATGATATCAACCACTGCAATGAAATGACCCTGAGCTTTGAGAATGAGAACAAACAACCGGTAGAAATGATCTTTCGCGCTTATGATGATGCCGTCGCCTTTCGCTACAATTTTCCACAAAAGGATGAAAATATACATCGTGTTATCGACGAATTATCCTCTTTTAACCTCAATACAACCGGTGGTAAAGCCTGGATGCAGACCTATGATACCTTGCTGCATTGGAGCCTGGGCTATGAAATTCCCTACGACACGGAAATTCCCATTGGTACGCCGGCAGACGTCAGTTATGGCTGGGCGCTGCCGCTGTTATTTCAGAAGGAGAATGGTGTCTGGATGCTGATCTCCGAAGCCGACCTGGATAAACATTACTGTGGCATGCATGTGAAAAAGGATGCACCGGGTGGTAATTATCGACTTGAATTTCCTGAAGCTTACGAATGCTATGGTAAATTCAGCCGCTATCCGGAAAGTTCTCTGCCCTGGCAAACCCCCTGGCGATTTGTGATCATCGGCGATGATTTGGGGGATTTAGTGGAATCCAATATTGTCAATCATCTCAGCCGTCCCACGAAATATGAGAATACAGACTGGATCGAACCCGGCCGCGCGTCCTGGAGTTGGTGGTCTGATCCCGCCTCCAGTTCCGATTACATTCCTTTGAAAAACCATGTGGATCTGGCTACGGAAATGGACTGGAAGTATTCGTTGGTGGATGCTGACTGGGACATTATGGTCAATGGCAATATCGATCAATTGGCCGATTACGCCAAAGTGCAGGATGTGGAACTCTTTGTCTGGTATAATTCCGGCGGGCCTAACAATAAAGTGGCCTATCGCTTTGTCATTTACCCCGATACTGTGGATGCGCTGAGAGATCGTGGTGTTCCAGAAGAAGTGCTGGCAAAAGTTAGTCCAATCATTGGACGTGAATTTTTCCCGGAAGCCGAATATTTTGGCAAGATCAAAGACCTGCTGGGGGATGATTATAAAGAATATGTTGAAGCCATCATTGCAGCTTCCACCTTTCGCAATGCCCGGCCACGGGATCGATTTTATGAAACGGATAAGCGTGTCAGAGAATTTAAGGAAATTGCTGATCGCGGCATTAAGGGGCTGAAACTGGATTTTTTTGCAAGTGACAAACAGGAGATCATCAAACTTTACCTCAACATTTTCAAAGAAGCCGCCAAAAACAAAATTCTCATCAATACCCATGGTTCCACAATTCCCCGGGGCTGGTCAAAAACCTATCCCAATTTACTGACTATGGAAGCGGTGATGGGCGCGGAGATGTATGGCGGCAATCACTGGCCGGAATTGGCGCCGACACAGAATACCATTTACCCATTCCTGCGAAATATTGTCGGACCCATGGATTATACACCGGGCACTTTCTCAACACGAAAAGGCGGCCACCCTCACATTACCACCAATACCCATGAACTGGCGCTGACAGTACTTTTTGAAACCGGTCTGCTGCACATTTCCGATCATGCTGATTTATTACGACAAATGCCAAAACCGGTGATCAATTTTCTGAAAGCGGTGCCGGTGGTTTGGAATGATATTCATTTTATTGATGGCTATCCGGGTGATTTTGCTGTATTGGCCAGAGAAACCAACGATAAAGTTTACATTGCCGGTATCAATGGTAAAAAACA
>CAZCHS010000036.1:15248-26973 GCA_964498725.1 uncultured bacterium
CCTTTCTCTGGCTGGGAGATACAGCCTGGGAACTCTTTCACAAACTGAATCGGGAAGAGGCCGACCATTACCTGGAAACCAGGGCCGAGCAGGGTTTTTCTGTTATTCAGGCGGTAGTGCTGGCGGAGAATGACGGATTAAGAGTGCCGAATCCTTATGGTGATGTTCCCTTTAAAAATTTTGATCCCACCAAACCCAATGAAAAATATTTTGAGCATGTGGACTACATTGTCAACAAAGCCAATGAACTTGGGTTAGTGGTAGGAATGCTCCCCACCTGGGGCGATAAGGTTTTTTCTGAACATCCTGCGGCCGGGCCAATTGTTTTCAATGAGAAAAATGCTGAAGTTTTTGGTGAATTTCTTGGTAAACGATACCGGAATGCTGACCTTGTCTGGATTCTTGGCGGCGACCGGAATATTGCCAACCTGGAAGTGTTGAATCTCTGGCGTGGTATGGCAAAGGGCCTTCGCAAAGGCGATGATGGTAACCACCTGATCACCTATCATCCCCGGGGTGGAACTTCATCCTCCTACTGGCTCCACAATGAGAAATGGCTGGATTTCAATTTTTTCCAAAGTGGTCATGGTCAACACTATAATACTGTTTATGAATTCGCGGAAACAGACCGCTTAAAACGTCCTGTTAAACCGACCATTGACGGTGAACCAGCCTACGAAGATATTGCCGTGAAATTTTGGGATTACTGCGATTGGTCTTTACCAAAACGGGCACCAGATTCTGTTATGGATGATGACTTTTTAATAAAGGATAAAAGTTATTTTAAAGAAGGTTTTTTTACCGATTACGATGTTCGTATTCATGCCTACTGGAATTTTTTATCCGGAGCATGTGGGTACACCTATGGTAATAATGCAGTCTGGCAGATGTTTAAAAAAGGGGGCCCAATTGCCATTCCCTGTCTGTATGATTGGAAAGAATCCCTGCAAAGGCCGGGGGCCAATGATATTCGTCATATTCGTAAATTGTTTCAAGCGCGCTCCATTGGCGCACTGGTGCCGGATCAGTCAATTGTTTACGGGATGAATCCCAAAAATGAAGATTACATTGTTTCCGCTTCGGTTATGGAAGGCCAATCGCTGCTAATATATCTGGCGAAAGGACAGCCCGTTGATGTGGTCATGAAAAAGATCGCCGGGAAAAAGTCTACCGCCAAATGGTTTGACCCGAGAACCGGTGAAGTGACAGAGATTGGCGAGGTTAAGAATGATGGCATTCAGAAGTTTACACCACCGAGTTCTGGTAAAGATAATGACTGGGTGCTGGTGCTGGATAGTAAATCAGCGAAATTACCAAAATGGTAAACCTTGCGAATGGTCGATAGACCTTCGCAATGGTTGTACGAGTTGAAAAAATGCAATATAGTAGGAATCGAAAGCGCGGATTTTTGAAAATCAGGCTTAGCCTGAATTATTCATGAATTTTCAAATTCTTCAAGCAAAGAGAATAAAATTAACAGTTTACCAAATACATATTAAAAAACTAATTTGGAAAATTCATAGAATGATATTCAGGTTAATCCCGATAGTTTCCAAAGGAAACGTATCGGCGCGAAGCGGGCATTGTTCATATTTATATGAATAATGGAGGTTAGATAACCATACCGCCCTTTAAAATGATTGTTTGGGAAGTAGGCTGAAGCCTACTAATGTGTTCTTGAGATATTATTAATTCACCATGCTGAAGCATGGTGCTACTCTGAAAGGTATTGAATAGTTCAGGTTAGCACCCGACTTCAGTCGGGTGTGTGAAGAAAAATAAATAAAGCGAGTCTGCTTCAGCAGATTTGCAAAAACAGGAAAGCAAATGCAAAAAACAGGGATAATTGCCATCATTACACTATTTCTGATCTCCTGCTCAGGACAGCAGGGTTATACCCCAAAATATCAATCGGATTGGCAAAATGTAGCCCAGACAATTGACACTACATGGATCCATTCCAAAGTGGATTCCACCACCTGGCAGATGCCCGGCAGCCTGGAAATACCGCTTGAATATTTCAGCATTCACGAACACCGCAATGTGCTGTATGGCTGGGACACTTATTTCACCAATGCGGGATTGCTCCTGACGGAGGGCTATAAAATCTTTGCAAAAAATGCAGTGGAAAACCAGTTCGCGGAAATCGACCAGATCGGTTTTGTACCCAATGCCAGTGAACCCTGGGCCTTGAACCGGGCGCAGATTCCATATCTTTCCATGATGGTTCGCGAAGTATATGAAGCTGGATTGGCTGATAAAAAATGGTTGCTAACGGCCTATGAATACCTGCTTAGGGATTATGAATTCTGGACGGATACTTCAAAACAGGCTATTGAAGACCACACAACCGCGGTTTCTGGATTGCAGCGATTTTATCACCACGCGACGGATGAAGAATTGATCACCATGTATGGTAATCTTTGTAATCGGTTTGATATGCCGGCCGATATTCCTGATGAACAGAAAATTGCTTTTGCGGAACCCTGGATATCCGAAGCGGAATCGGGGATGGATTTTACACCGCGATTTGAAAACCGCTGCCATGAATTTGTGGCGATTGATCTGAATGCCAATCTTTATAAATATGAAAAGAATTTTGCCTGGATCGTGAAGGAATTAGAGTTGGAAAATCAATCTGACTGGGAAGCGCTGGCCAAAAAACGGCGGAAACGAATGAATCAATATTGCTGGGATGAAGAGCGGGGACTATTTCTTGATTACGATTTTGTGAACCAGCGCCACTCAAAAGTCGCCAGCATTGCCACCTTTTACCCTATGTGGGCCGGCCTGGCCAGTGATCAACAGGCCAAAAGAATTGTTGAGAATTTGCCGATGTTCGAATATGAATACGGGCCGACCATTTGTGAGAAAACCGATCAGGAGCGACATTATCAATGGGATTATCCTGCCGGCTGGCCGCCGATTTATTACCTGGTGGCAAAAGGTCTGGACAATTACGGTTATAAAAAAGATGCAAAGCGAATTGCTGCCAAATATCTGGATCTTGTGGCGAAAAATTACAACGATCCGCAACCGGAAATATTCACATCCGGTCAAAAGGGCGAAGAACTCCGCACTCTTGGTTATGTCTATGAAAAATATGATGCTGTCACCGGAAAAATTTATGACGCGGAATATCCCAGCCGTCCTTTTCATGGCTGGTCCTATGGTGTTTTTGTCTGGTGTCTGGATTATTATCAAAAAAATTAACCTCCGAGGTTTCTAAAACCTGGGAGGTTTAAATAAGAAGTAAGGAATAACAAATAGAGGAAAAGAAATGAACTTCAAAAAATTATTACAACCATTAACAATCACATTGATGTTTTTATTGATCTGTCAGTGCACAACCGAACAGGAAATGGTGAGGGAACCTATGCCAGAATATGCAGAATTCGCGGAGTTGCCGATCACAGCCATTCAACCCCGGGGCTGGTTGAAAACCTACTTGGAAAAGCAAAAAGAAGGACTCACAGGAAATCTGGAAAAAGTGGGATATCCCTTCAATACCATTGGCTGGGCCGGGGACAGCATTCCGGAAAACCAGGGAACCGAAGAGTGGTGGCCCTATGAACAGGTGGCCTATTGGCTGGATGGTATGATTCGGCTGGGTTATTTGCTGGATGATCAGGAATTGATCAATCGTGCCAGAAAAAGTTTTGATTATGTACTGGAACATGCTGATGAAGACGGATATCTGGGGCCAAAAGCCGCCAAGGCCAACCTTGAAGGAGACCGCTGGGTGCACGCCGTCTTTTTTCGTGCCTTACTTGCCTATTATTCCAGTTCCGGAAAAGAAGAAATTATCGATGCCATGACAACTCATTTTCTCAAGGATACATTAACCAAATTTGCCACCCGTGTCTCCATCAATGGCGAAGCCGTGATGAAACTTTACGGTATTACCGGCGATCCTGAATTGCTGGAATTGGGTAAACGAATTTACAATAGCCCCAATGAAATTGCGCCAAATGCTTTCACATCGGACAAAAACCTGATGAAAGATGAGATGATGAATGAGCACGGTGTCACCTATAATGAACGGGCGAAAATGGGCGCCATTATGAGCATGTACACCGGCGATCAGTCATTGCTGGAAGTTTCCCAAAAAGCCTATGAAAAGATCGATAAGTACTATATGTTAATCGACGGCGTCAATGTGTCCTCCGAGCAATTGAACCCTTTAACTGCCACTGAGAGTCATGAAACCTGTGATATTGCTGATTATACCTGGAGTATTGGTTATTTGTTAATGGCTACCGGGAATGCAGATTACGCTGACAAAATTGAGCGGGCTATATTCAATGCGGCCCCCGGTTCAGTGAAACCGGATTTCAAAGCGTTGCAGTATTTTTCATCCCCCAACCAAATCGTTGCTGATCAGACCAGTTTTGCCAGGGATGGCGGTAACCGCCAGTGTTTTGCGCCTAATTTCGCGCCCCAGTGCTGTACTGGCAATATCAATCGAATAATGCCTAATTTTGCCGCGCGCATGTGGATGAAAGACCAAAACAATGGTCTCGTGGCAACAATGTATGCCCCTTCAACGGTGACCTGTAAGGTTGGTAACTCCGGAAAAAAAGTAACGGTTCACGAAAAAACCCAATATCCTTTCAAGACAGAAATTGATTTTGTATTTGAAATGGAATCAGCTGTTAAATTTCCTTTTACCTTTCGAATGCCTGGTTGGGCAACCACAATTGATGTCAGGATCAATGGTGAAACCTATGAAGTCACCGCAACGTCTCAAAATTATGTAACCATTGACCGCAAATTTAAAAATAATGATAAAATTTCAATTGATTTTGGTAAAAAATTGAATCTTGTGGAAGGCCCGGATAATGGCGTTTCTATTGAACGTGGTCCTTTGGTTTATGCTTTGAAAATTGGTGAAGATTGGCAGGTCGCAGAAGATAATAAATATAATTTTGAAGATTACCCTGCTTATAATGTTTATCCAACCACCGACTGGAACTATGCGCTCTGTTTATCTGAAAATAATCTTGAGGATTTAGTAGAAGTCACTGAAAAGTCAATACCGGCTGATCCCTGGTCTGCTGAAACAGCTCCCATTGAACTGTCCGTTCCAGCCAAAAAAATCAAAGGCTGGGACCTTCAGAAAGTGACGGAAATGCAATCGGAAATCTGGGACGTTATTCGTGATCCGGAAACCGGAAAAGTGGTTCGCTGGGAGATGAAAGGTCACCGCCCGAAATATGGAGAATTTTATTTCACTCCGCCATTGCCGGATAGAGAAACAATTGCCAAAAATATCGCTGATGAAATGGAAAAAGTGACGCTGATTCCCTATGGATGCACGAACCTGAGAATCACGGTTTTTCCGAGATGTAAATAATATTAACCCGGACCGCGGACTTCCAGTCCGCAATCGTATGTATTTGTAATAAATAGCGGACTGGAAGTCCGCGGTCCAGTCGTAAAAAAATGCAAGGAAAGAAAAATGAAAACAAAACTACTACTGATCATAATCGCAATCTGGATGTTGGTCTCCTGCGGTAAAGTAAGCAGCAAAATCCCGGAAATATCTATCGAGGACAGCATTGCGCGGGTACTTGACCATGTCAAATTACCGGAAATCCCCAAGGACACTATTAACCTGATTGAATTCTCCGGTGTGGTTCCCGATGAAGAAGGAAGTTATGATTATGTCAATGATATTAATCGCGCTATCGAAAAACTGGCGAAAAATGGTGGCGGGACCCTGCTGTTTCCGCATCCTGCCGGTAAAGACAAATGGATTAAGCAAACCCTTATTTATGGTTGTGAAGGACCCGTTCACCTGAAAAGCAATATTCGTTTGAGCATGGAAAATTCTACCAAACTTCAGTTCAAATTTGTGCCGGAAAAATACCTCATCGATGGGAAAGGCGTATTAACCCGCTATGAAGGCACCACCTTGTACACCTATTCTCCCTGTATTCGCGGCTTTGATGCAAAAAATATTGCTATTGAATCAGCGGGTGGCAACGGCGCCATGCCGGTAATCAATGGCGACGGTGAGGGATGGCAAAAATGGGAACAGAAAGGTGTATTTGGACTGCACGATGTCGGTAAAACTATGACCTACATAAAATTACGCCAGATCAATAATGCAGACATGCCGATTCGCGAGCGACGATTTGATAATCCGGAAGAAGATTTCCTGCGGCCGCCACTGATGCAGTTTATGTTCTGTGAAAATATACTAGTGGACGGCATCAAATTGCAGGAATCGCCTTTTTGGGTAGTTCATGCTGTTTTTTCAAAAAGTATGACTGTGCGTAACCTGGTCTATGATGCTCATGTGGTGAACAATGACGGTGTGGACGTGGAATCTTCCCAATATGTGCTGGTGGAAAACAATATGTTTGATAATCATGATGATAATATTGTGATGAAAGCGGGCCGTGACCAGGAAGGAATTTTTGGTGCGCTGGTGGCTGGTACGGAACTGGAAACCCTTGCTTTTGCTCAGCAATTTATTACTGATGGTCGTATAACCGCGCCCACAAAAGATGTGGTGATCCGCAACAATGTGTTTAAAGGACATTACGCCATCTGTTGCGGTAGTGAAATGTCGGGGGGTGTAAAAAATGTCTTTGCCCTTCATAATTATGCAAACCAGGATGTCAAGCGGGCAGTTTATCTAAAGGGCAGTCGTAAAAGAGGCGGCGTGGTTGAAAATGTGATAATCAAAGATATGGAAATCAATCAGGCCGGCGATGCTATTGCAATGAGCCCCAATTATGACCATGATACCACCAGCGATTATCCAACAACTTTTCGCAATATTTACCTGGAAGATATTACCGTTAACCAGGTGGATGACGGTATTGTAATATTTGGCTGGGGCGACAATCCTTTGGAAAATATTTACCTGAAAAATATAACCATTAAGAATGCCGCACGGACATCTTTACAATATATGAATGTGGAAAACCTGGTTCTGGAAAATGTCACAGTTAATGGCAAAAGTTATGACGGAGACTGTACAAAATTGGATGCTGATAAACCGGCACCCTATTATAATTAAGCGAGGGGAAAATGAGAAAAATCTGTTTTTTAATTTTGACAATTATTCTATTCGTATCTTGCAGTAATAACAAAAATGATCCGGCACTGGAGAATGCCATTTACAAGAATCCCGATTATTCCATTGAAGAGCGTGTCAATGATTTGGTCAGTCACATGACCCTGGAAGAAAAATTGATTCAGATGGGTGGCCATTTCAAGGACCATCCGGAAATCGGCGAGGAATTGGGAACCGGGTCATTCGGGTTTATGACACAGCATTTATCGCCGGAAGAAGCAGCGAAAGAATACAACACTCGCCAAGAAAAGCAGATGGAGCAAACGCGACTGGCAATTCCCGCTTTTCGCTCAATCGAAGGCATCTTTGCATTGATGGCCAATGGTTCCACCTCTTTTCCGCAGCCCATTGCCCAGGCGGCTACTTTTGATCCCCAGTGTGTGGCTACTGTAGCGGAAATTTTGGGTGTGGAAATGAAATCCCGCGGTGTCAGCGAAGTATTGTCACCGGTGCTGAATCTTACCCGTGATCCACGCTGGGGACGGGCCAATGAGACCTATGGCGAAGATCCTTATCTTATCGGCTTAATGGGGTCTGCATATGTCAAAACCCTTGAAGCCATGGGAGTGCAAACGGATTTGAAACATTTTGTCGCCAACATGGGATTGGACGGTCAGTTCGGCGGCGCCACCTATTTTACCGAAAGAATTATGCGGGAATACTATTTTCCGGCTTTTAAAAAATGTTTTGAGGATGGTGCCTCGTCAGTGATGATGGCGTATAATACTTTTGATGCGATTCCTTGCGCCACCAATGGCTGGCTGATGAATGACATTATCAAAGGCGAATGGAATTTCGATGGCTTTATTCGGTCTGATGGCGGTTCCGCGCAATTCATTTATGATGATGGATATATTCATGAAACACCGGAAGAACTGGCAATTGATATGGTAAACAATGGTTGTGACAAAGCTTCTCCCGGCTGGTTTTTCGGTGAACCACTGAGAAATGCTGTGGAACAAGGTTTGGTTAAAGAATCCAGAATTGATGATGCGGTGAGACGATTTTTACGACAAAAATTCGAAGCCGGTATTTTTGAAAATCCCTATGTGGATGCTTCCAAAGCCAATAGTTTGAACAACACACCTGAGCATCGGCATAAATCTTTGGAAATCTGTAAAAAATCCCTGGTGCTGTTGAAAAATGATAACAATGTGTTGCCTTTCTCCAAAAATATCAATGATGTGGCTGTGGTTGGTCCATTGGCCGACTGGCTGATGGTGGGTCATTACGGTGGCTATGGCCGTCATGAAGTGACTATGCTGGAAGGGGTGAAAAACCTATTGCCCAACACCAACGTTCATTATGAAAAAGGCGTGGAAATGAAATACTTCGCCTATCCGGCAATTGATGAAAAATATTTTGTCGGTGATATTCGAGCCGAATATTTTGATAATACTGATTTGTCAGGAAATCCTAAATATATAAAAAAAGAAAACCGAATTGAATATGACTGGAAATACGAAGCGCCGGAAGGAATGCCGCTGGATAATTTTTCCATTCGCTGGACGGGAAAACTCAAAAGTCCTGTCAGTGGGAAAGTCAATTTTGCGACAACTTTTGATGATGGCGTCCGCTTGTGGCTGGATGGCGAATTGATCATTGATCAGTGGTCCGGCGGCGCCCGTCGTATGGCGGAAGCAGCTGTCGACCTGAAGCAGGATAAAGTTTATGATTTTAAATTGGAATACTTTGACAATGGCTTTGCTGCCTTTGCGCAATTGGGTTGGGACATCAATATTGAAGAAAATATTTCCGATGCCATTGCCGCTGCAAAAAAATCCGATGTGATCATTGCTGTTATGGGGGCCTATGAAAATGAAAACTGGGACCGTGCCGATCTTGACCTTCCCAAAGAACAGGAAGAAATGATTCTCGAATTGGCAAAATTAGATAAACCTTTGGTTGTTGTGCTGCAACATGGTTCGGTGATCACCACTTATGACTGGATCGACAAAGTGGATGCTGTCATCTGCGCCTGGTATCCTGGTTGCGAAGGTGGCAATGCCATGGCGCAAACCATTTTCGGCGATAATAATCCCGGTGGAAAATTACCCATCACTTATCCGAAAGTCACCGGACAGGTGCCGCTGAATTACAATATGCTGCCAAAGGGGAAAATGGCCATCAAGTTCATTGGTGATTTTAATGAACCGCAATTTTGCTTTGGGCACGGACTGAGTTATACGCAATTTGAGTACAGCAACCTGAGCTTATCCCAAAAAGAAATCGGACCGAATGAATCAGTTGAAGTGTCCTTTGATGTGAAGAATATTGGTGACCGGATTGGTGATGAAGTACCGCAATTGTATATTAATGATGTATATGCCAGTGTCGCCCATCCGGATAAAAAACTGAAAGGTTTTGAGCGAATCACACTCAAACCCGGCGAAAGCAAAAGTGTTACCCTGACACTCGATCCCGAGAAACTGAAACTCTGGGACCGGAACATGAATTTTGTGGTAGAACCGGGTGAATTTGTGGTGATGGTCGGTTCATCCAGTGAGGACATTCGGTTGGAAGAAAGTTTATGGGTAAAGTGATTTTGTTGACCACGAAATATGCGAAATACAAATCCGCGGTACTATTGATATTTTGAATATTTTGTATTAGAAAATTATGAACCAGATAAAAAATCCCGTAGGGATGAAACAATAATAACTGCAGGTGTAAACCTGTAGAAAGACAAAAAATAAAATTACTCCGAAGGAGTATAACCTAATGAAAAGAGTAAAGTTAAGCATGTCGATTATCGGGTTTACAGGAGCGCGGATTTATAATCCGCAATTGGAAATCAATGGACTAATTTTTGGAATTCAATTCCGCGGTCCTGTTTATATATAAAAATGTTTACCTGAGAAAGTGAAGTCCAAATATGATACGTTATTTTAATTTTTTGATTGTAGTAGTGGTATTTATCAGCTGCATCGGTTGTATGCAAAATGAAGATTTAATCTCCATAAAAGTGAACAATAATAAAGTAGCAGAACTCGACTACCGGATTTTTGGACAGTTCATCGAAAAACCCAGCTGGGGTGGTGAATGGGGGCCCGAAGCTGCGCTTAAACCCGGTACTCATGATTTGCAGAATGGGGTTGAAGAACTGATGCAGAAAATGCATATCCCGGTGCTGCGATTTCCCGGCGGGACAGATGTCAATTTCCAGGACTGGAGGACACTAATTGATAATGTCCCCGATAGGGATGGAGATCGACCGGTATTTGTTGGACATGCCGGTGACACGGTGACCAATAATTTTGGTTATGATGAGGTTTGTCAATTGGCAGAGCGTCTTGGCTCGGAAATGATGATTGTTGTGAATTTTGGTGATGCCTATTACAAGAAAAAAAGCATTGAAGCAGCGGTCAGGCATGAAATGGGATTGCTGGCCTATTTAAATCTGGCGGTTGGGGCAGACTTACCTGACTGGATGGCGGACTGGCCTTCCATTCGGGCAAGAAACGGTCATCCGGAACCCTATAATATTCGCTATGTCCAGATTGCCAATGAACCCTGGGTGATGGACCGTGACTTGAAACAGTATGATGCCATTGATAGTGAAAAGAAAGATCATTATTTTGCCTGTCTTGATAAATTCATTGAAATGATTGAAAAAATAGATCCGGAAGTTGAAATAATTGCTGATGGAAACAGCGAAGAACTGACAACACCTCTTAGGGAAAAATATGGTGGGCGCATTGATTACCTTGCATATCACCGATATTTGCCCTGGGGAATTCAAGAGGTATTGAAAAATGGTGATCCTGTTCATGCGGATTCCCTAACAGCTGAAGAGGTTTGGAAAACCTGGGTTGCAATTCCTGACTTTAATGATAACGGATACTCAACAGTTGAAGATGAAAAATTTAAGAGATTGAAAGAAAGTGGTTATCCTATTGCTGTTACAGAGTGGAATTGGAATGGCTGGTGGGCGACAGAAACTAAAAAACACAGCAACTCCCATTTCACGCAGGGGATTGGGGCCGCCGGTTACCTCCACGGTCTGATGCGCAATGCTGAGCACGTGGCTATCGGAAACCAGTCAATGTTGGTGGGACGGTCATGGGGCATTACGGGAATTCGGGTCTCAGAAACAGAAGCATTTAAGCCTTATCCACATTCCACAGCTGAAATCACCGGATTTTATTCAAAATATCATGGCGGTAGCATGATGGAGTTGGAAACGCAGAATATTCCCTGCTATGCTCAACCCTACCAGATGGCTGCTATTATGCCCCGGGATTCAGTTGCTATTCTGGATGTTTTGGCGACGGCGGGGAATGACAGGGTTTATGTCCATGTTATTAATCGAGAGTACAATAAAGATATGCCGGTTGAACTTGATTTAACTGAATTCAGAAAAATAAAAAATGGAAGGCTTCATACTTATACCGGGAATATTGAAAATGAATTTGTTAGTAAAGTAGTTAATGCTTATGGAAGAGTGCTCTCCAAATCTTTAAAAGTCTCCAGAAATAAAGCCGAAGTAATGCTTCCGAAACGTAGTGCATCTATTCTGGAATTTCAGTTGGAGGATTAATTTATTCCGTTTTTAACCTGAATTATTCATGAATTTTCAATTTTTTAAAGGAAAGCGAATAAAATTAACAAGTTACGAAAAATCAATAAAAAGAT
>CAZCHS010000037.1:0-26908 GCA_964498725.1 uncultured bacterium
GGCCAAGTTTAATTATCTTTTCCCGGTTTTCAAATACTTTTTTTATCTTTTTTTAAAGATCTGAAGAACTTCATCAAAATTCATTCCAGTCAACTCGTTCTCCTTTTCAAAGCGGCGCAATTTTAAACATTATTTGATCCCTTTGCAAGAAATATTTAAAATAAAATTCACACCCAATTTATCAAATTTCATATTTTGTTGATAATCAAATTATTCGGTCATTCACTTCAAATCTTCTTTTATCCGGACCAGTTCTTTTTCAATATCATCAGCGATTTCCAGAATTATTTCCCTGACGGTTTGCTCATTTTTGACCAGCCCCGCTGTCTGCCCCGCCATTAGTGAGCCATTATCTATATCACCATCAATAACAGCATTCCTCAGTGAGCCTACCCAAAAACTCTCGACCTGCATTTGTGCATCATGGCGGGAGATTTCTTTATTATCCAGTTTTTGCAGCAACTCAAACTGAAGTTTATTGAATTTATCATGGGCATTATTTTGAATAGCGCGAACAGCAACAACCGGCAAACGGCTATCAAATTGCGGCGTCGAAACCGCGCTTCTGGCATTGGATTTAAATATTTTCTCTTTAAATTTTTGATGTACCTTACTCTCCTTGGCCACGGCAAAGCGAGTTCCCAATTGTATTCCGGCCGCACCCATCATTAATAGATGCGCACTTAATTTTCCGGTGCCAATTCCACCGCCGACAAAAACCGGAATATTATTCGATACTTCAAACAATACCTGCTGCAACAGTACAACTGTGCTGACATGCCCGACATGGCCGCCGGCTTCCATTCCTTCCAGGATTAAAGCATCCGCGCCATATCGTATCATTGTATCAGCAATTGATTTAGTTGAAGCAAAGCAGAGCACTTTTGCGCCCGATTCTTTTGCAATTTGGACTTCTTTCTTTTTTGGAAAACTACCGGCAAAAATCACAAAGGGCAAGTTCATTTTCCCAACCAACTCTAGTTGTTTGGGATAGTTTGGCGCAATGGTTATCAGGTTGACTCCAAAAGGCTTATCAGTCAATTCACGGGTCTGATTAATTTGCTCCTCCATAATATCAACCGGGACATTACCACCGGCCAGCACGCCGAATCCACCGGCATTACTAACCGCGCTAACCAGATCGGGATCACTGACCCAGGTCATCGCTCCGCAGACAACCGGATAATCTATCCCAAAAAAATCCTTACCTTTAGCAAAATATTTATCCCTTAACATCAATACTCCTTTTTTTGGTTTCAATTATGTAATTTAAGAAACTGAATACTTTTTTTCTTCCTTTTAGAAAAAGAAAAGGGCTCTTTTGACCAAGCCCTTTATCATTATATATAATCAGACGACATCCTGATTGCCGTCTGATTTACTATAGGAACTAATAATTATTCATTTTCCAATGTAATGAAGAAAGTGGTATCACCCCGTTTTACCAGGATCATAAAATAATTCTTTTTAATGCTTTCCAGCACTTTTTCAAATTCTTTCACGTCTTCAATATCTTTATTATCGACACGTTTGATAATGTCGCCAACCTGGAACTTGCTACCCCGTTCAGCCGCTGTAACCAATACACCTTCTTCATCCTCATTCAATTCAAATCGCAGAGCTAATGACGGTGTAATATTAGAAACTTTGATGCCATATTTTTCGATGGAATCTTCTTCCCGGTCTCGCGCCTGTGAACTTGTCTCTCCGTCGAGCTCAGGCATTTCGGCCAGTTCCATCTTGATTGTTTTTTCCTTACCGGCTCTTAAAATTGTCAGTTTAACCGTTTCACCAATATTCCTTTTTCCAACCAGGTACTGAAGATGGCCAACATCTTTAACATCATCATCGTCCACTTGGATAATAATATCACCAATCTCAAGCCCGTTTTCATCCGCCGGACTATCTTCTACTACACCATTGACTAAAGCACCCATAATTTCATCCATTTCATTTGCCTGTGCTGTAGCATTATCAATCGGCTGTAAACTCACCCCAACCCAGGCGCGGCTGACCTTGCCGTCTTCAATCAGGTCTTGCATGATACGTTTACCCAGATCAATGGGAATTGCGAATCCGATACCGATGTTTCCCCGTCCGCCGTCGGTAGCAATTGCTGTATTTATACCAATCAGTTCGCCTTTAATATTAACCAGGGCGCCTCCGCTATTACCGGGATTGATCGCTGCATCGGTTTGAATATAGGAACCATAGGAATTTCCCAAATTTAAATTTCTACCTTTGGCGCTCACAATTCCCGCTGTAATGGTATGGGCCAAATCTTCTCGAAGCGGCGAACCAATAGCAGCCACCCATTCTCCAACCTGTAATTCTTCAGAGCTGCCTAATACGGCATAGGGTAATTTTTTTGCATCTATTTTTATGACGGCTAAATCTGTTCGGCTGTCCGTCCCAATAATCTCTGCATCATATTCACGTTTATCATCCAGCTTCACAAGAATTTCTTCGCCATTTTCCACAACATGATTATTGGTCAATATATAGCCGTCGTCATTTACAATGACTCCGGAACCAAGGGCGGTAGTCTGCCTTTTACCGCCATCATAGGGCAGGCCGAAAAAGCGCCGGAAAAATTCATCCTCCAGCATATGGTTTGGTGCTTTGACAACCTTGGTGGTTGTTATGGTCACAACTGCCGGGCTCACTGTCTCAGCAATTTTTACAAAAGCCTCATTTAAAGAGACTGCTGAGGGAATCGTGCCGGGTTTATAAGAGGCCTGTACGATTTGACCATTGCTGGTGTCCCGGTCATTTTCAAATATAACCACGGGTTTTGTATTTTTTTCTGAAAAATAGATTCCAACCATAAATCCCAATACAATTAACAGTAACAATTGCAGAATTCTTTTCCATTTAATTTTCATTCGTAATCTCCTATTATTTTTAGTCAGTTTTAAATTTCACATCAATCATCTCATTTAGTATTAATGCATTTATAAAAACCATTTGTTCCCAAAAAAGTTTCATTCCCGGTTTTATGGTGCATAAATAATAATTGATTTTTGTTGTGATAAAATTATAAAAGCGTTTTTTCGATAATGTCGATCATGTCACTGTGGTTAAACGGTTTACTCAGGAAATAGGCGTTCTTGTCATTTTTGGCAATTTCTTTTGATACTTCCTTTTCATAACCGGAAATAAACAGAATCGGTATTTCGGGGTCAATCTGCCGTACCATTTTTTTAAACTGAAGCCCGTCAATTTTTGGCATTTTTACATCGGATATGAGCAGGTCAAAATCCTCTTTTTTAAAATAATCAAAAGCCACTTCACCGTTAGCGGCAGTAACCACCTCAATATTTGCACGTTGAAGCATTAATTTTACAATATTAGCAGTATCATAATCGTCTTCAGCTAAAAGGACCCGTTTCTTGACACCGGAAACGGCAGGAATTTCTTCAATTGTTGTTTGTACTTTTTGGGTTATGGCACTATCCAGAGCATCAATTCGTGAGCTGATTGTATCACAGGAGCGAATAATCGTTTCAATTTGTTGTGTACTATAAAAATCCTTTTTATCCATGTCCGCCCACAGATTTTCCGTTGCTACCTGGATGGATGTTAATTTATCATTGATCGTATAAATTGCTTCTTTACAATCCTGATACATTTTATCAAAAAATTCCGGACTGTTTTTCGCTTCATCTTTTGATTTTGTACTCAAACTTTACTCCTGATAAATTATTTAATTTATTCATCTGCCTAATTAGGCATTTCCCTATTAAAGTATTTATTTTTCTTACTTTTATCAACACCAATGAAAAATATATTGAAAATTCCGGCAGGAATATTAATATTAGACCATAACCAAAAACACCGGAGGATTTATGGAACTAACAAAAATGATCAATGAAAACGGACTGCTGTTTGACGGCGCTATGGGCACTATGCTGATACAGGCCGGTATTCAGGGTGGACAAGCCTCGGAATATTGGAACCTGGAAAAACCCGAAGTGGTAAAAAATATCCATGAATCCTATATTCAGGCAGGTGCAAATGTAATCACAACCAACACTTTTGGTGGGACACGGCTGAAACTCAAAAAAGCAAACCTGGACCAACAAACTGAAGAGATCAACACGCAAGCGGTTACTATCGCCAGGTCAGCCCGGGGAAATAAATTAGTTGCCGGCGATATCGGCCCAACCGGTGAAATGCTGGCGCCCCTGGGAGAAAAGTCTCCCGAAGAATTGCAAGATATTTTCCTGGAACAAGGGGAATATCTGAATAAAGCCGGTGTCGATATTTTTATAATCGAAACAATGTTTGACATTCAGGAATCACTTACCGCTATTAAAGCCGTTCGCTCTCTGACTAACAAACCAATATTTGCCACTCTGACTTTTGAACACAAAAATGACACCTTTGCCACTATGATGGGAAATCACGCCATCGATTCCCTGAAACAACTACAGGATCATGGTGCCGATGCTGTGGGAGCCAACTGTTCAGTGGGCAGTGACACCATGGTTTTACTGGCAGAAAAAATGTCAGATGAACTGTCAGGCTGGAAAATCATACAGCCCAATGCCGGTATGCCAAAAACCGAAGACGCGCGATTAATTTATCCGGAAGATAAAGAATATTTTTCTGACAATATTTTGAAAATAAAAGAGTTGGGTATTCAAATTGTAGGTGGGTGTTGTGGTACCACCCCGGAATATATCAGGGCAATCAGGGCGAAAATTGGATAAGCAGACACTTCAGGATTTCTTAAAAGATCCGAGTCAAATAAAAATTTCACCCCTTCCATGGAGCGATGAAACTTTTAGCCGCCGCAGTCTGAAACTTCATCTTGACCAGGGCAACGATGTTAACTCACGGCGCCAATTCATTATCCAAAAGCATATCAACTGGATTCATGCTTCCATTTTACTGGAAAAACCGGCGCGAATTCTTGATCTTGCCTGCGGCCCCGGTCTCTATATTGAAGAACTGGCAAAATTGGGTCACACCTGTACCGGCATTGATATTTCTCCCGCTGCTATTGAATATGCAAAAAATAATAATGCTTCCAACGCTATCTATCTTTGCCAGGACCTTTTACAGATGAACCTGGACCAAAAATTTGACATGGTTCTCCTAAACTTTGGCTGGTTTCATAATTTTCCACGGACAGATGGTGAAAAATTAATTAAACAGATCAGACAATTATTGCGGCCGGAAGGGCGATTACTTCTGGAATTACTGCATACCGAAGCCATTATTGACTATGGAGAAGCCCCGCCGCAATGGCATCATGCTGACTCCGGTATTTTCAGCGATTCTCCTTACCTGTTCCTGCAGGAAAACTTTTTTGTCGAAAGAGAAAATATTACGAAAGTGTTCTATTACATCATCACTGAAGACAGTAGGGTTAAAGGGTTTCAGCAGATCTACCAGGCCTATGGTGAAAAAGAATTGTCAACACTGTTAAAGAAACTGGGAGTTAGAGAATTAAATTACTACAATAATCTCTGTGAAGAAGATGATTTCGATGAGGAATTATATTTTCTCCTTTGTCAGTTTTGAGCAGGTCTGGTGCCTGGAATATATCACTTAATGATAACGTAAGAAGAATCCTTTTTTCCATCAACATCAACATAGATATAGCCGGAAGTTGAATGCCCGCCTGCAGAAAATTCACCACTGTCATTAATTGTACCTAAATCATCGGCACAAAACCAATTGGCCTTTTCATATGAAATAGAGTTGTAATATTGATCAAACAAATGCAACTCAAATTTGTAGTTTTCATTTTTAGGTAATTTCAATCGTCCGGGTGTAATATTCATAAACTCCACTTCATCGGACTGATTTTTACAGAGCACCATAAGGGCATTACTAACACTGCGTTCACCGGTAGCATCCGATGGTTTATTAACCACACTGTTTCGCACTACCATGGTCGAAGACCCGCCGCCATCCAGGTTTATCCCCTCATAAACGCCCCAATCAATCATAAATCTGGCCAGTTCCCGTAAAGACATACCGACGCTGTATTCCGGCTGACGTCCATCAACAACAAACATATACAATTTTGTTTTGTTACGATTGTAACCCACAGCGGTTCGCGGATGCCGGTCAGTACTAAAATTCAAAGGCAGTTTTTCTTTGCGAATATCAATGTCAATCCGGCCTTTTTGAATAATTTTTGGAGCACCGCCCACTGCCTCAACTATTTCTTTTTTAACCGGCGGCAATTTCAGTAATATTTTCAAAGTATCGCCGATATTGACATTATTTTTCAGGAACCGGCTTTTCTCTCCATGACCGGACAGGATTACGCCATAACCGGGAATATCCTTATTGCCTTCCGATCTGTAATAACTGTCCTTGGAAATGACGACAATATAGGAGGTATCATTAATGCAGGGCTCGGAAAGATACTGGGCCGCCACTTCAATTCCCCAATTATTGGTATTACTGGTCACACCACGATAATTATTAAACAAAATCATCTCATTTTCGCCGCGGTGAGCATTAACATCGTCAATTTCACACTGTTTGTCCCCGGCCAGTAAAAGGCCTTCAAAATCAAGAATTTCGATAAACGGGCGATTATTATTGAGCAATCCAAATGCTGAACGAATGAAGGGCTTTTTCAGAAGTACTCCATCGGCCACCTGTACACCTACCGGTGTCCCGTCCTTGTGAAAAAAATCAGCATTGATCGCTGCCACCACATTTTTTCCCTCTATTTCTAATTGATGCGCCATTACCGAAGTTTTTGCCCTGGCAGCGATCTGTGAATTGGCTTTTTGGGTGATCACTTCCAGATTCGGATCAGTCAAATCAAACTCCAGTATATGAATACTGACCGGCATTTTTTCATCAACATAGTTATAGTAAAAACTACCGGGACCGATGGTACGGCTGGTTGTCTGCCCGGAAAATAATATTGCGGTGATTAATAAAAACCCAAATAATAATCTTTTTTTCACTCTATTCCGTCCTTTTTTTAACAGGCAGGCAACCAGACTCAGTCACCTGCCGTATATTTTATTCTGCCCAGATTTGCACCAGGTTAACAATTGTCTCCACGGCTTTTTCCATTCCCTGAACAGCGATCCATTCTTCCTTTCCATGAAAATTATGGCCACCGGTAAATATATTTGGTGTCGGAAGCCCCATGAAACACAGTCTGGCGCCATCGGTTCCGCCACGAATATTCATCTTGATCGGCTCCAGACCGGCTCGTTTTACCGCTTCCAGCGCATTTTCAATGGTTTTGGGTTCTTTATCCAATACCACTTTCATATTTTCATATTGTTCGACAATTTTTAATTCCAGCACGCCTTCAGGATACTTAGCATCTATTTTTTTGTGAATTTCTTTGAGCCGCGCCTTGCGTTCCTGCATACCCGATTTTTCAAAATCCCGGATCAGTACTTTCAGCGTCGCCTGTTCAGTACCGCCTTCCATTGTAAATGGGTGGAGATAACCTTCCCGTTTTTCGGTGGTTTCCGGGGCCGGATCATTTTCCATTTCCTTAACCACATCAGCGATCATACGAATGGCGCTCACCAGTTTACCTTTGGCATAGCCCGGATGAACATTGACTCCATTGGCGGTAAAAACACCCATTGCCGCGTTAAAGGTTTCATCCTCCACTTCACCGACCTGTTCACCATCAATTGTATAGGCAACATCAGCATTAAACCGTTTGACATCAAAATATTTAGTGCCATTACCCACTTCTTCATCCGGTGTGAAGCCGACACGAATTGTGCCGTGTTTGATTTCAGGATGCTCTTTCAGATAATCAATGGCCGTCAGAATTTCATCGATGCCGGCTTTATTATCCGCGCCCAAAAGTGTTGTTCCGTCACTGGTGATAATATCATCCCCTTTGTGAAACCGCAAGTGTTTGTCTTCTTTGATAATGACAGAATTATCGCCCGGCAAGACAATATCACCTCCCTGGTAATTGTTATGGATCAACGGTTTAACATTTTTCCCACTGACATCGGGTGAAGTATCCACATGCGCCAACAGACCGATAGTGGGAATATTTTTTGTTTCTTCAGCCGGCAGATTGGATGGATAAGTGCCGAAAACATAGCCATGGTCATCCATTTCCACATCTTCAAATCCCATTTCAGATATTTCATCTTTGAGTAATTTTAACAGGTCTTTTTGTTTTTCTGTGCTGGGGAAAGCATCTTCAACGCCCTCTTTCGACTGGGTGTCAATTTTAACATATCGAAAAAAGCGTTCTATCATTTTGTCTCTCATATTCTCCTCCGCTTTGAGTTAATCCTCTTTAATAGTTACCTGGTATAATCCTTTAAATTATCCTATTGTTCCTTCCTGAAACTAATTTTTCACAACAATATATCACAAATAAGCAAATTTTTCAATGGGAGAGTTTAGAATCCTCAGACAATCATTAATAACCTGCAAATTAATATTTTCAATTTTTATGATTAGAACTTTTATTTTCAAGATTATATGTATATTATTTTTGTATGATACAAGATTCAATTTGGGAGAAAACAATGAAATGGTTTAATAATCTTTTGAGTAAAACTGTTCCGCTGATGCCGAAAATCATGGTACATATGGTTGCAAAAAAATATATTGCCGGCACTAATCTGGAACAGGCTGTCAGTGAAATAAAAAAATTGAACCAAAAAAAATATGCCACGACAACCGATGTGCTGGGAGAAAACATTCCCAATATAGCGGCCGCGCAAAAACCAGTACAATCCTACCTGAAATTAATCGAAAAAATAAAAGAAGAAGATTTAGACTCCGGCATTTCCGTCAAACTAAGTCAACTGGGACTTACAATTGATGAAGAACAGGCCTGGAAAAATTTTGAATTAATCCTGAACAAGGCCAAAGAAAAAGGAATTTTTTTAAGAATAGATATGGAAGATTCCCCCTGGACAGACCAAACCATCGGATTTTACCGTCGCGCCCGGCAAATCTATTCCAATTGCGGGACAGTCATTCAGGCCTATCTCTTTCGGTCATTAAAGGATGTGCAGCATTTGATTAATGAAGGCCAAACCAATCTGAGAATTTGCAAAGGCATCTACAAGGAACCTGCTGAAATCAGTTTTCATGATAAGCAGAAGATCAATGATAATTTTTTCAGCCTTGTAAAATATTGTCTTGAAAATGATGCCTATGTGGGAATAGCGACCCATGACCTGGCGCTGATTGAACGGTGTGAACAATATATTACAGAAAATAAAATACCGGGAGATAAATACGAATTTCAGGCCCTACTGGGTGTACCTGTCAAAAAAACCCTGAACCGGCTGATCGACGCAGGCCATAAAGTCAGGTATTATGTTCCCTTTGGCGAAGATTGGTATCCCTATAGTATGCGCCGGTTAAAAGAAAATCCCGCTATTGCAGGATATATTTTTAAGGATTTTTTCAAACGTTCCAATGATTAAAATGCAACAGGCCGGCGATTTTCACCGGCCTGCTAACTTTAAAAGGAGGAGTATGAAGAAATTGATTCTTTTTTATTATTCAATTTTTCGACAATTTCCATTGGCGATGAATAATAGTCGATAAATTGAAGATTTTCATTATTAGGATAATTTGAATCGGACAATACAATTATTTTTATTTGATTGTCAATTGCCAGAATTTTTTCCAAATGATAGCTTTCGGCATCACTAAACTCCCTGGTTTTCATAATCATAATATCAATTTTATCGTTGGTGGAAGATAATGTTTTGATGTTGTTGAGCGCGTGAATATAGTCATTCGCATGGGATACCTTGTAGCCAAATCGTTTGAAAAACATACTGTTGTTAACTAAAAACAACGAATCTCTTGAAGCAATAATCATATTTTTCATAATATTTCATTTCCTTTTTTTTCCTAATTTCGTCTAATAGTATGTCAAGATACATGCCACCGACATAATTTTATTAAAAAACAATAGTTTAATCCAGCAAATCTCAACCAATACCACACTGTTAATTACAAACAGTTTCACCATCAACAATTTGCTAAAAACCAAATTTAACAAGCCAATATACTGTCATAAAGTAAATTAAAAAACCTACAATAATTTTCACACGCCAGAGTCGATTGATGTGCAATATTATCACATTGCACATTTTTAATACAGGGGTTTTAAAAATTTGTTTAAAAAAAAAGCAGACCGGAATAGATCTGCTTTTTTTTATTTTTTTAGGTCTTTATTGCTTGAGATACTTTATAAAAGTTGAGCGGCTAACATTAATCAGTTTTGCCGCCAGTGACTGGTTGCCCTTGGTCCGCCGGTAAGCCTCTTCAACCAAAAGCGCTTTTAAATCTTCCATTTTTGGCAGAATTTCCCACTGGGAGAGATCAACCTTTTGGTTTTTCAACTCTTTGCTGGAATAATCCTGGCTGGATCCAATTTTTTTGAGAAAGCTTTTCATACTGAGTGTTTTGGATTTATGCTCAGCCATTGCATCATAAATGATCGCCCGTAATTCACGAATATTGCCGGGAAAATCATAATTCTGCAGCAAACTGATCAATTCTTCGGGATAATTCGGCATCTTTTTATTCATTTCATCGGCCGCCTGCTTCAAAAAATGATTGAGAAGCAGGGGAATATCCTCTTTGCGTTCTTTCAGCGGTGTCAGGTGGATATGGTGGGTATTGAGACGATGGTAGAGGTCTTTTCTGAATTTCTCGGATTTACGAATATTGACATTAGTGGCGCAAATTATCCGGACATTGGCCTTTTCCGAATTGTCAGTCCCCAGTGGTAAATATTCACGTTCCTGGATCAATTGTAATAATTTCACCTGGCTTTGAAATTCCAAATCACCGATTTCATCCAAAAACAGGGTACCGCCGTCGGCTTTTTTCACCAGTCCTTCGCGATCATTCAAAGCCCCGGTAAAAGCTCCTTTTTTATGGCCGAACAAGGTGTCAGAAAACATGGTGTCATCCAGCCCGGCAATAGCCACTGATACCATCGGCCCTTTACGAGTACCGCATTGATGAATTGCTTTGGCAATTTCCCCTTTACCAGTGCCACTTTCCCCGGTTATCAAGACCGGCTGATTGGAAGGCGCAATGGCTTCGGCATAGGAAAACAGGGAAAGCATATCTTTGTTCTGGGTAATGATATGTTTAAAATTATCAGGATTATCCAGATCCTCTTTCCCTTCCTCCTCGTTATAGAAGGAGATTTCTTTGGACATATCCGAGAGCCGGACAGCCCTTTCTACAACATTGACCAGGCGGGTATTTTCCACAGGTTTAACCAGGTAATCATAGGCGCCCATTTTTATACATTCCACCGCACTTTCCATGTCATTCATTCCGGTTACAATGACCACTGGTATTTCCGGATATTTCATGGATATTTTTTTCAGCAAATCTTTGCCGGAAATGTTCGGCATGATAAGATCCAGAATAATGGCGGAGACCGGCGTATCTTCTAATATTCCCATCACCTCCCGACTATCTGTTGTGGTTATTGTATTGGTAATATTATTAAACTGCAGTACAGTCTCTGTTGTCATGACAATATCCAGAACATCATCTGCAATCAGAACCGGCGCGCTTGGATACAAAGAAGTTCCCATTATTTATTTCTCCTGACATTTACCGGTAATTGGAACAATACTGTTGTCCCGTTCCCTTTTATTGAATTAATTTTAATTTCACCATTATGCAAGTCGATTATTTCTTTGGAGATCGGCAGTCCCAATCCGCCACCACTTTTACCCAGTCGGATGTTATAAAAATGGTTGAAAATGTGTTTCAGATCTTCCCGGTCAATCCCACATCCCTGGTCAGAGACACCGATACCTACATATTTTTCTTCCTGGTTGAAAAAGGTAAAAATTTTGATTTCCTGACTATGATTTTCCAGGGCTTCTATACTATTGTGAATCAGATTCAGTAAAACCTGCTGCAACTGGTTGTAATTCCCAAGCACCGGCACCATTTCCGTAGAATACATAACTTTAAAATTATCCGTGGCATTATGTATGTCCCGGCTCACCAGGTCCACAGTTTTTTCCACAAGATAGTTCAGATTGATCTGGTCACTCATGAGATTTTGGGATTTCTGTGAGAAACGTCTCAGATCGTCGATAATATCCTTTATCTGCCGGCTGCTGTTTAAAATTTTCCCCAGTAATTGTGTGAGATATTTCCGGATTTTGGAATATTGGACATTTTTTATTTTAAAATCACCCTTTTCTTCGGCATACTCATCCAGTATGGCAATAATATCTTCCCAGCCATTTTCCAGCAGAGAAATATTTTGCATAATATTATGATTGGGATTATTGATCTCATGAGCAATGCAGGAAACCAGGGATTTTAAGGAAGCCGATTTATCCATTTCACTCATGACGCGTTCCCGTTCTTCCAGTTCCTTACGCGCCGTATTTTCTATAATTACAAGATTTAACATATTCTCTTCATTTTCTTCCGGTAACATAATAATCTCAAACCACTTATATGGAGAATCGGGAATGGAAAATTGATAATCATTGCGAATTATTGATTGAGTATCTGCTGTTGATGATAGATTTTTTAAAAATATACCAAAATGTTTTTCATCAATTATTTCAGCAAAATGGTCAAAAGCAAAGTCCTCTTTGATGCCAAAATATTTTTGAATTTTACCCCGGGTCTGCAAGACTTCAAATTGCTCACCGTATTTCATTAATTTCAGAATAACCCCCGGAAGCGGTAAATCAATATTCCCGGCATTTTTCTGATTTTTAATAACCGGCAGTTTCTCCACCAGACTCTTGACAGAGTCAAGATAGCCGATTAAATCATTGATTTGTTTTTCACTTATCTGTTTCATAATCTCTTTCAAAATTATTTCTATATCAAAATACTGGTTTTCAATCTATTAATCGACACCTATTGCAAAATATTTAGAAAAAATGTACAATTTTTGTACAATTATTTTTTTATATTTATTCTTCATTCCCTTGTTTTTTTAATTTAACCCCCTAAAATTCCATATATGGTAGAAAAACAATATTTAACAACAACAGATTGTACTCTCTTTATTAATTCAACAGATCCATTCAGAAATGTATGCATAATTCTTTACTCAAAATTAACTAAATATTCAATCAGTATTAACTTTAATGGTGAGTATATATTGTATATTTTGGCAGTTAAAAAGAGTGTTATGTAAAAACAAATTAAAAGGAGGTATGAATGAAATCATTTAAGGCTATTTTAATGGTTGTCATGTTAATTCCTTGTGTTATTTTTGCCCAGAGCGGAAATATTACAGGAATCATTACAGACCAGGAAACCGGGCAAAATGTCCACGGTGCAAATGTAATTTTAGTTGGGACAATCTATGGTGCCGCTACGGATATAACCGGTCGCTATACGATTGAAAATGTTCCCTACGGAGATTATACAGTTATGATCTCGTTTATGGGGTATGGAAAAATTGAACGGGAAATTTCGCTCAATTCTTCAGAAAAAGTTTTAAATTTTGAGTTAAGCAGAAAAGCACTCCAGATGAGCGCCCTGGAAGTTATGGCGTCCAGAGCGGGCCGCGAAACTCCGGTGGCCTATACAAATATCGCTAAAACTGAAATGACGAATCGTCTCGGCTCCCGCGACATTCCATTGATTTTGAATACCACTCCCAGTGTATATTCAACCAATCAGGGTGGTGGCGCCGGTGATGCCCGAATCAATGTTCGTGGTTTTGACCAACGAAATGTAGCCATTATGATCAATGGTGTACCGGTCAATGATATGGAGAACGGCTGGGTCTACTGGTCTAATTGGGATGGTGTCGGCGATGCCACATCTTCCATTCAGATGCAGCGTGGATTGAGCGCCGTCAACCTGGCGACTCCGTCAGTTGGTGGTACCATGAATATTATTACGGATCCGTCTGCTTACAGCCGAGGATTTCAGTTTAAACAGGAAGTGGGTTCCTATGGCTTTTTCAAATCCACTTTATCCGCCAATTCCGGTCTGATCAATGATAAATACGCTTTTAATGGTACAATTGTCAGAAAAACCGGTGACGGATTTAGCGGTGGTACCTGGACCGATGCCTGGGCGTACTACTTTGGCGCTTCCATGGCTGTGAACAGCAACAACCGATTAGAACTCTATGCCATTGGCGCGCCCCAGCGTCACGGCCAGAATCTTTACAAACAAAACATCGGCGTTTATGATCAGGATTTTGCAAAAGACCTGGACACCTATGATGAAGCTGCTTTTGAAAAATACCATGAAAAAGGCCGTGAATTCAATCAAAATTTTGCCCCTGTAAGTTCTTCTTACAATGGCCAGCAAGCTGTTGGTGACAAAACCTTTGACCGTCATGAAGAAGACATTCTTAATTCCAGAGAAAATTTCTATCACAAACCCCAGGTAAACCTGAACTGGTATCTCGATATATCCGATCAGCTTCGCCTTTCTACCATTGCTTATTATTCTGGTGGACACGGTGGCGGAACCGGCACTTACGGTGACGTCTACGCCCAGGATGCCAACGGTCAGGTGGGAGACGATGATTATAAATGGTATTACGGTCCGTCCCCCTGGAAATGGAACTGGAATAGAACCATTGCTATGAACCAGGGAGCAGCAGGCTCATATTATGTCAATAAAAGTGAAATCGTTAAAGAAAATGGTGAATCCATTGGTATTCTGCGAAACAGCCGCAATAATCAAAATACCCTTGGCGCTGTCTCTAAATTGTACTATGACTTTTCCGAAGAGCTGAAAATGACTGTTGGCGTTGACTGGCGGACCGCGGAAATTGAACACTATCGCGAAGTTCGTGATTTATTAGGCGGTGATTTCTTTGTCAAAACAGCCGATGAATTCAATCCCAATGAAAAAGTCGGTTTAGGGGATAAAATTGCATATAATTTTACCAATAATGTTGACTGGTTTGGTACTTTTGCCCAGGCTGACTATAATGCCGGGCCAATTTCAGCTTACGGTATGGCCGGATACACCATGGTAAAATACACCCATACCAACCACTTCAAAAAAGACAATTCCGGCGATGAAGTATTCCTGGAATCAGATTATATCTCCGGTATGCAGGTCAAAGCCGGCGCCGGTTATAATGTCCTTGAAAATGTCAAAGTTTACGGAAATTTCGGGTTTGCTGAAAGAGTACCGATTTTTGATAATGTCATTAGTGATTACCTGGCTACCAAAGCAGAAGATCCGGAAAATGAAAAATTTCTGTCCCTTGAAGGTGGTGTCAATATGCTGGGAATGCTTGATAATAAACTGAGCACTAAAATCAGTTTTTATCATACCTCCTGGAAAGACCGCGCTAATTCACGGGGTATCACAGAGCAGGATGGAACTGAAGCGATCATTTTCCTAACCGGTATGGACGCATTGCACCAAGGTGTGGAATTTGAAGCCACCTATAAACCGGTAGATATCTTCAAACTGGATGCTTCCGTCAGCTTCGCCAAATGGACTCTGACCGATGATGTCTCCGGCTCCTACAAAGATTATGATGGCGGCGACGGTACAGAAGTCAATTACAAATATTATGTTAAAGACTTAAAAGTCGGTGACGCGCCGCAAACACAATTTGCTCTGACCGGAACAGTTTATCCGATGAAAGGCCTTTTTGGTCAATTAGTGGTCAGATATTATGACAATCACTATGCACAATGGGATCCTTTCAGCAGGACCGACCCCAGCGATACTCAACAGAGTTGGATGGCGCCGGCCTATACACTGGTTGATTTACACGCCTCTTATGATCTGCCGCTTAGATTTAAAGGCACAAAATTTTCTATCTTTGCCCATGTATTTAACCTGTTAGATGCAACCTATATTCAGGATGCTGTTGATAACAGCCGGTATAATGCCTGGGATCTGGACCACGATGCCGATGATGCGGAAGTATTCTTTGGTCTACCCAGAAACTTCAATGTTGGGATCAGCGTTGGTTTATAATAATAGTTTATGATATAATGAAAAGCCCCGGTTCTGTCGGGGCTTTTTTAATGAGGATAAAATGAAGAAGAATTCTGTTCTTGTCTTTATCATTTTAATACATTGTCTTCTTTGGGGTACTGGGAAACCAAATTACTTAATCCTATTATCAATGGATGGATTTCAATGGAATTATCCTAATCTCGCCAATACACCCAACCTGGATAATATTGAAAAAAATGGCGTGAGAGCGGAGATAATTCCCTCCTTTCCCAGCAAAACCTTTCCCAATCACTACACCCTGGCTACCGGACTCTGTCCCGATAATCATGGAATTATTTTGAACAATCATTATAATTATACCAAAAAAGAATGGTATCACACCGGTAACCGAAATACTGTCGAAAATGGCAGTTTTTATGGCGGCGAGCCTGTCTGGAACACAGCCGAAAAACAGGGGGTGAAAGCAGCGACCTTATTTTGGGTGGGCAGTGAAGCGAACATTAATGATATGCATCCAACTTACTGGAAAAAATACCAGCATAACATGCCCTATGCCGAACGTATTGATACGGTTCTCTCATGGCTGGAAAAGCCGTTTGAAGCCAGGCCCGGGCTGATCATGTGGTATCTGGACCAACCTGATAGTTGGGGACACGTATTAGGCCCGGATAATCCAAAGATGCCACAAAAAATTGAATACCTTGACAGTCTGGTGGGTGTATTTGTACATCGTATCAATCAGCTGTCAATTAAAGACAGTATCAATATCATTATAACCACTGATCACGGCATGGGAGACATTAGTAAAGATCGCATCGAACTGCTGGATAATTATATCAAACCAAACTGGCTCAGTAAAACCACCGGCAGCAATCCGATCCATATGTTCGAACCGAAAAAAACTTATTATGATAGTGTTTATAACGCTTTACAAAAAGGCGCATATATCAGATGCTGGGAAAAATCAGCAATTCCCGCTTACCTGAACTATGGAAAAAATTCCAATATCATGCCAATCGTTGCAATGGCAGATAGTGGCTGGAGTTTATACTGGAAGGCGGATATTCAGAACACTGATCACCTGGGAGGAACTCACGGATATGATCCTACCAACCGGGATATGCATGGCATATTTTACGCAATGGGGCCGGACCTAAAAAAAGGATTCACGCACAGCGCTTTTAAAAACATTCATTTATACGAACTGCTCTGCCGTTTATTAAACCTTAAGCCGGCTGATAATGATGGAAATATTAACAAATTGGAAGAAATGTTAAAATAGTATATAATTGATTATTCAGGCTAATTCTGCATTTCCCGGTGAACCGACTGCAATAATTTGACAAAAGTCACCGGTTTTTCGATCACCCGTTCATGCTTTATTTTCAGCACTTTTTCCAAAATCTTAGATTTTTCTTTGTCTGATAAATAGAGGATGGGAATTTTATCCACTTTGTCTTTTAATTTATCCAAAACCTCTTCATTTTCGTACAATAATACATCGGCGTCGGAAACAATCATATCAGTGTTGTTATCCTGAAAATACTCCAATAAGCTTTTTGCATTGGAAATCGTTACAGCGTTAAAACCGTTCTGGTGAAAAAATTCACCATACAATTCTAAACAATTAAAGTCTTTACCATAAACAATAATTTTTTTACTCATATCCTTTATCTTGAAATTGTAATCAAAAAAGTAATCGTTATTTCTTAGAAAGTAAAGAAAAATTTGAAATTTATTAATTTTGCCAAGTAAAATAAACTGGTCTGATATTCAGAAATATTAAAATCAAATATCCTGTCATCTTAAAGATTTGGTCAAATAATCTTTTTTCAAAATGCTGAAAAAAAACTTTTTTATAAAAAAAATCCTGCTATATTTTGATTCGTTAAAAAATAATATTGAGGGGAGAACCAATGAAATTCAAATTTTTACTATCCTTTGTGTCGCTTTTTCTGTTCACTAATCTTTTAGTAGCCGATGACTCTACAGAAACATTCACCTACGATTTTAAAAATATTTACAGGATTAAAAACACACCGGTAAAAGACCAGGGAAGCTCCGGCACTTGCTGGGCTTATGCCACAATTTCTTTTTTGGAATCTGAGATCCTTAGAGATACCGGTAAAGAAGTTGACCTGGCGGAAATGTACATTGTACGTGGTTCTTACGCCAAAAAGGCCCGCAAATATGTGCGCTTACATGGCGCCAATACCTTTGCGCAAGGCGGACAGAGCCATGACGTAATTGATATGATGAATGAATACGGCATTGTTCCGGAGCAAGAATACCCCGGTTTGAAAATTGACGGCGAAGTGAATCACAAAGAGATATCAAAAGTCACCAAAGCTTTTCTCGATGCTGTGCTGGATTCCCGCTATCTCACCGCCAAATGGTATAAAGCCTTCAACGCCATACTGGATGTATATCTAGGTGAAATGCCGACAAAATTCAACTATCAAGGCCAAGAATATACACCCAAAAATTTTCTGAAAAATTATTGTGAACTCAATATTGATGATTATATCGAATTAACTTCCTATACAAATTATCCCTTTTATGAAACCTGCTGCCTGGAAGTACCGGACAACTGGAGTTACAATTGCAATTATTATAATGTCCCTATAGATGACCTGGAAGAAACCGTTGATCATGCTCTTAAAAAAGGATACTCCATTTGTTGGGATGCTGATGTCAGTGAAGCCTATTTTTCTCCCGACACACTGGATATTGCGATTTTACCAACCAAAGCCTATGAAGATACAATTAAAGAAAAATGGGACGGAAAGATCAGGGATTTTGTAAAAGAAAAAGTGGTGGATCAGGCGCTCCGGCAGGAAACCTTTGATAATTTTCATACCACTGACGACCATCTCATGCACCTGGTGGGACTGGTGGAAGACCAACAGGGCAATCAATTTTACAAAATCAAGAATTCCTGGGGCACAGAGGATAAACAATATGAGGGGTATTACTACATTTCAAAACCCTATTTTCGCATGAAAACCATTGCTTTAATGATCAATAAAAATGCCTTACCCGGTTCATTAAAAACAAAACTAAAATTAAATGTACTGGGTAAAATGATCCATTAAGCCTCACCAAAAATAGTAATAATCAGAGGTTGACAGAATTTTGCTCAACCTCTTTTTTTTTATGATTAACCATAAGAATATTTTCATTTCTTGCTGTGATTTTTGTAAAATATACCAATGAGGAATAACCAAAAAATACTATCCGTCAGCCGCCGGACAGATATTCCCGCCTACTATTCCGACTGGTTGATCAGACGAATGAAAATGGAGTACACCGCCTACCCCAATCCGGTATCCGGAAAGCCGGTATTTGTCAGTTTGACTCCCGAGCATGTGAAAGCGATTATTTTCTGGAGCCGCAACCCGATTCCGCTATTTAAACATCTGGATTTCATTGATAAAAGATACCGGCATTATATGCAGCTCACAATTAACGGACTACCCAAACTCCTTGAACACAATAATCCGTCTGTGGATAAAATAATTGACGCTGCTAAGTTTCTTTCCAAACGTTACGGCAAACACTATATTCAATGGCGTTTTGATCCCATCATTTTATCCACTGTTACCCCGGAGGATTTTATCCTCAGGCGGTTTGAGTATATTGCCGCACAATTGACCGGCTATATTCAGAATTGTACCATCAGTTTTGTTGATCTCTACAAAAAAACAATTAAAAATTTTGAAAAAGTCACCCGCGACCATCGGATTAAATTTTCTCATCCGTCACAGCAGCAGGAACTTGCAATTACCCAAAAACTGGCTCATATTGCTAAAAATTACGGTATCGTGGTCAATGTCTGTGCTGAAGACCATTTGGCAGGGATTGATAATGTTCGCATCGCCCAGTGCATCAATGTGGATCTGATCAATAAGATCACCGGCACTCCTCTAAAATCCTATACCATTCAAAAATCCCGTGAAGGATGCCATTGCATCAATGCTCCTGATATCGGCTATTACGACAGTTGTCCCCATGGCTGTATTTATTGTTATAGTAATAAGTCCCCGGTCATTGCCAGTGAAAATGCCAAAAATTATCGTCGTTTGGGATTCCCCCTGGATGATTTAGAAATGCCGGGAAAAGAAGAAAAGCAACTGAAACTGTTCTGATATACAAAAGCCTGTTCTTATATCACAAGAGTTAATCAAAAGACTAAATATACAAACTTATAGACGTATAGATATTATTTTACTGCATAACTTAATGTAACGACCGCTTTCACTGATTTCATAATAGAGGAAGTATTATACATGCCGGAACCGGACACCTCCATTGAATTGGGCTCAGTGATCTGAAAAACTCCCTGCGTAGCCGATACCAAAGCGCCGACTTCCGCGCCACTGCCTTCAGCCAGTTTTTTAGCCCGGGTAAATCCGTCTTCAGTGGCTCCTGTCAATAACTGAATTTTTAAATCCTGCAGGTCTGAAATATAATATTGCGGTTCATTGATACGAATATTGACACCGGATTCAATCAGGGAGGTCATATCCTCTGCCAGTTTTTTAATTAATTCAACATCTTTCGAAGTGATCAGCATATTTTGAGTTGCATTATACCCCTCTATTTCATTGGTGTACATGCCCTTGGAACTCATCTTTTTTATTTCATGGGTATAAAGCCCATTGGACTCCACATTGTCACCGGCAATTCCCATGGCAGCCAGATAATCCATAACAATTTTTTTATCCTTATTGATCTGTTTGTAGGCCTCCTGAAGCGTGATTTCACGCCTGACAATAGAAAACCGCAATTTTCCCACATCGGATTTTATTTCTGTTTGAGCGAAACCTTTGACTGTTATGTTTTCCTCATGCCTGATTTTCAGAAAAAAATCAGACAGTATCACTGAAGATACGATTATTGCAATACCAACAATCACAGATACAATTATTGTTTGTCTTTTTTCCATAATAACTCCTTTACAAAATACTTAAAATTCCCCTTTATGGTTTTGGAACCATTTAAAATTTTTCTTCAGATTTTCAAACTCTTTTTGGGCCTCTGCCTGGTGCTCATTTTTACAAAACTGTTCCAGTTTCAGCGCGCTCTGATACATGGCATCGGACGTAATATTTCCTGAAGATCCTTTGATGGAATGCGCTACCAGTGCCGCTTCTTTCAGATTTTTTTCATCTAAAAGTGCGGTCAATTTTTCAATATTCTCTTTGGTATTATTGATATACATTGTCATGATTTCATTTAACAACTCTTCACTGTCGCCGAGATTTTCCAGCATTTCTTTTCGATTGAACATATTTTCCGGTGTATCACTTTTTTCAGAAGCTACTTTTTCATCCTTATCCTCGCTTAATTTGGGAATCCATTTGGCCAGTTTCTCACGCAATTGATCCAATTTTATAGGTTTAGATATATAGTCATTCATTCCGGCTTCCAGGCAGGTGGCTTCTGTGCCCTTCATGGCATTGGCCGTCATGGCAACTATCGGTACATCAGGATTCCTGACGCCACTATCTTTTTTTCTGATTTGCCGGGTGGCCGCCAATCCATCCAGCACCGGCATTTGCATATCCATAAAGACCAGGTCAAAATCATACTTTTTCAGTTGCTCAATCGCCACTTTTCCATTTTCCGCCACATAGGAAGCGTCCAGACCAATAGTCTTTAACATTCCCAGCGCCACATTTTGGTTGACCGGATTGTCCTCGACCACCAAAATTTTATAATTGGCTTTATCCTGCTCATTGATACTGAATTTTGTAATGATTTCATGTTTGTCAGGGTCTTCTTTGATGCTGTCAGAATTTCCCAGGATCATTGTCAATGTATTAAATAAGTCCGAAGGAGAAACCGGTTTTGTCAGGTAGGCTGAAAAGCCGATCTCTTTTAATTGCTTAACTTCTCCCCGGTGGCCGATAGATGTCATCATGACCAGCGGAATATCTTTGATCTTATCATCATTTTTAATGGCTTTCCCCAGTGTTGCACCATCCAGCCCCGGCATCTGCATATCCAAAATTGCAATTTCAAAAGGCTCATTGGTATCAGCCGCCTGATGTAGTTTCGCCAGTGCTTCGCCACCATTGGAGATTGTTGTTACTTTGGCTTTCCAGTAATCCAACTGCTTCCTGATGTACTCACGATTGGTTTCATTATCATCCACAAACATGATCTTGACACCCTTAATATCCCGTGGATTCTTGAAAGTCGCGACCTTATCGGATTTTTCAAGTTTGACTGTAAACCAAAAGGTTGTGCCAACATTTTCGATGGAAGAGAATCCGATTTCTCCGCCCATGAGTTCTGCCAGTTGTTTGGAAATCGCCAGCCCCAGCCCGGTACCGCCATATTTTCTGGTGGTTGAACTGTCCGCCTGGGAGAAACTGTGAAACAATTTTTTCTGATATTTTGCGGGAATTCCGATCCCGGTATCTTTCACAGTAAATTTTAAAATATTATGGGTGTCGGTTTCATCCATCAATTCACAAAAAACAGAAACTTCGCCTTTGTCTGTAAATTTGATAGCATTTCCCGCCAGATTAAATAATATCTGCCGAATTCTGCCGGGATCACCCACGGAATAAAAGGGAACATCGGGAACTGCTGAACAGATAAATTCAAGTCCCTTTTGTTCAGCGCGATAAACAATGGATTTGGCAAAATCATCCAGCATGGAACGAATATTAAAGGTAATGTTTTCAATCTCAAGTTTTCCCGCCTCAATTTTTGAAAAATCAAGAATATCATTGATCACAGCCAACAGGGCATCAGCGCTTTTTTGTACGGTTTCCGCGTACCGCCGTTGTTCTTCATCCAGTTCCGAATCCAACAATAAGGAATTCATCCCCATAATACCATTCATCGGAGTGCGGATTTCGTGACTCATATTGGCCAGAAAATAGGACTTGGCCCGGTTGGCTTCCTCCGCTTCCTGTTTGGCTTTTTCCAATTCCATTTCACGATTTTTGCGTTCTGTGATATCCCGGCTGATGCCGATAATTCCGGCCATATTACCATGTTCGTCATAGCGTGGGGCTTTACTGGTTAGTACCCAACGGGTTTTGCCATTAGGTAATTTATCCTGCCCTTCAAAACTTACCGGCTGTCCGGTTTCCATGACCTGCTTTTCGATCTTGTGCCATTCCTCAACATCCTTTTCCGGAAAGAGGTCAAAATCGGTTTTTCCGATAATGTCTTCAAAATTATGCAGTTTCAGGTACTCTTTATGAGCTTTATTGACCAAGGTGAACCGGTGTTCAGTATCCTTAAAGTATATACGTTCAGATGAATAGTCCAGCAGCATTTGCAGAATATTTTTGCTTTTCGCCAGTTTATTTTCCAGTTTTTTCTGTTCTGTAATGTCTTTGGAAATACCAAAAGTGCCGATGATCTCGCCGGATTCGGTGCGGATCGGCATTTTGGTTGTCAATGTGTAGGATTGAACTTCGCCCTTCCATATTTCTTTCTGAACCTGGTTGATCATTGGCTTACCGGTCTTGATGATTCGCTGCTCGTCCTTGTAAGCTATTTCCGCGTGTTCTTTTTTATGAAAATCGAAATCGGTTTTGCCGATAATCTCATCAGTCGAATCGACGCCGAATATTTTAGTCATTGCTTTGCTGACATCAATAAACCGGCTCTTACGGTCTTTGAAATAAATTGCATCTGGAATATTGTCCATCAATAACCGGAATAATTGTTTTTCATAATGCATTTTTTCATAGGAGAGTTCAATCTTTTCCAGCAACGTCAAAATGATATGATACTCAATTTCCTCTTTATGTTTTACTTTTTTCAGAGTAATAAAGCCGGCTGTTTTTTCACCATTCTTTTTCTTTAAATGCAAAAGTCCCTGATTGGATTCCTCTATCCTAACCTCTAAAAAGTGGGCTAACACTTCGACATCTTTTTCAATAACAATGGTTTTTATCTCTTTCCCGATGAGATCATCAGTCGTGTATCCCAACAATTCTTTTACTGAGTCGGAAACTATTTTGATAACAGTTTTCTCATCAAGAATGAAATGTACCTGCTCAAAAGTCTTTAAAATTGATTCATAAATTTTTTGCTGCATTCAAACTCCGAATAATTAAATATTTTTAATATAGTAATAACAGAGAAACAAACCAATTGTCAATTAATTTTCAGTAAAAATAATTTCTCCTAAAATAATTGGAATATTTGCTTTTTTCACAATCTCTGATTAAAAATTATATAGACAAAATTTTATCACTAAAAAAATGAGGGGAAAATGACAGAATTTGAACTACTGATAAATTTACATAAAGATAATAAACGCCAGGGGCCGGGCAGTGAAGAAGTTACGAAAAAGGCCTTGCAATTAATTGGCAAAAAGGACTTCCGGCATATTGTGGATATTGGCTGCGGTACCGGCGGACAGACATTAACCCTGGCAAAACATCTGGCAGGACATATTACAGCGGTTGACCTGTTTACCGAATTTTTGGCAAAACTGAAAGCCCGCGTTATTGAAGATGGATTGCAGTCCAGAATAACAACCCGGCAAGCCTCCATGGAAGATCTCCCCTTTGAAGCGGAATCCTTTGATCTCATCTGGTCAGAAGGGGCGATCTATATTATGGGATTTAATAAGGGCATCAATGAATGGCAAAAATTACTCAAACCGGGAGGCTATATTGCTGTTTCCGAATTATCCTGGACAACTGCGGAACGCCCTTCCGAAGTTTCCCAATACTGGCAGAAAAATTACGCGGAAATAGACACCATTTCCAATAAAATAAAACAACTGGAAAAGGCCGGCTATTCGCCAATCGCCCATTTTGTTTTAACTGAAAGTTGCTGGCTGGATAATTACTACATTCCCCTCCAGGCGCATCATGAGGAATTTCTGAAACGATATGATCATGCACCGGATGCCAGAGAGATCATTGAATTGGAAAAGGAAGAATTTGAATTCTATAAAAAGTATAAGGACTATTTTTCTTACGGATTTTATATTGCTCAAAAAAGGAATGTCAAATAACTATACCGGGAACAATTTTTCTTCCACTGATAATAAAAAAATATTGACATTGTTAAAATCTTTATTGAAGTTTTTCACAAAAATTTACAGGAGTTATAATGGTTAATTTCAAAAGTAATCTGTTTTTAATATTCATCTTATTGATCTTATTTTATCATTGCGGCTTAACTGAAAAATCCATTGATAAAGAAATAAAGGTCAAGGTTGACAAGGGATATCTCAATGTCCACCTAAAGGGAAATCCCGAGAAACCACTGCTGGTCAACCTGCATAGTGGTTTAGGTGGGTCTTCTGCTTTCGAAATCTATCTATTGGATTCCGGTTTAAAAGAAAACCACCTGGTAGCCTACCTGGATCAGCGCGGCTGCGGGAAATCTTCCAAATGTACTGATTCCACCATGCTGACACTGAACCAATTAGTAAAAGACCTGGATGTGGTCATCGATACACTACGAAGTCGCTTTGACAGGAAAAAGGTAAACCTGATGGGTTCTTCCTGGGGCGGCACTTATGGACTTCTCTATCTCCTGGAAAATCAGTCAAAGATCAATGCCTTCACCGCTATCGGCGCGACGGCCAACCGTCAATATAAATATGATTTCCTGATCGCTCATGAAATGGATACTGTCATAGCGCTGGTGGAATCAAATATTTCCGGAAAACGAAAAGAAGAATTATTGCTTGTCTTGTCGGAACTGGAGAGAATCGAGGAACTGGATATATCCGATTATCCTATGGAAGAATATTTATTGACACAGAATTTCCCGGCAAAAATAGGATTTAACGCCTTTTATGCGAATCCTGACAAAAAACTTCCCATTGGCGACATCATCAAAGATGAAACACAAATGGCTAAAACCGGTTACACTCTTGAAGAATTTTACAGCGCCATTAATAAAGGGGAAACAGTCAAAAAAACCATTCAAAAATTACCGGGCTACTATGCCATGAACCTTGAAGAAGATTTAGCTGCAATAGAAGTACCTGTCCAGATCATCCAGGGCGCAGAAGATTATATTATCGGCCCGGAACAAGGGCAAAAAATCTACAATGCGCTGGTCAATGTGAATGAAGCCGACAAAGAATTGCACATTCTCCCCAATGTGGGCCACTCGCCGGCAATTGAGGCGCCGGAGAAGTTGATGACACTCGTAAATGAATTTTTTGAGAAGTATGAAATAGAATAAAAAAACATCTAACCTGAATTATTCATGAATTTTCAAATCCTTCAAGCAAAACGAATAAAATTAAAAGTTTACCAAATACATATTAATAAACCAATTTGGAAAATTCATAGAATGATATTCAGGTTAATCCCGATAGTTTCTGCTGGAACATCCGGCGCTCTGACGGAAGGAAACATATCGGCGCGAAGCGGGCATTGTTCATATTTTTATGAATAATGCAGGCTAAATGTTTTAAAATTTTATATGGTACTTTATTAAAAGGAGAAATGATAGCAATACAAAAAAAAATACCTTGGGAGTAAACATCATTCATTCTACCATATTTTCTATTTGTTTTTTGTATTGGAAAAAACTACTTTTGAAAGATAACATAATTATTATCTGGATGGAAAAATGAACACGGATCTTTCATTTATAACTAACGACAAAAACCACAATCTGAAAGATAGGTTTGAAGTTTTAATCAAAGATACTTCATACTTCGATTGTTTGGTTGGTTATTTCTATTCCAGTGGTTTTTATAGTATTTACCCTGCTTTAGAACATACCAAAAATATTCGAATAATAATTGGAATCAACACTGACAGAAAAACTTATGATTTGCTTAAAACTGGTACTTATACAAAACAGCAAAAAATTAATTTTTCTCATGCTGAAACAAAAAAGGAAATTGATAATCTTATACAGCAAGAAATGCAAGCTTCTGATGACAATAAATCAGTTGAAGATGGCATCAATAAATTTATTACTTGGATTAAAAACGGTAAATTGCAAATAAAAGCATATCCCTCACAAAACATTCACGCCAAACTATATCTCA
>CAZCHS010000038.1:0-13666 GCA_964498725.1 uncultured bacterium
ATTCTCACCAAAGTTCCTTATTGGGTACATTCCCCATCTTCAATTCCAATTTTCCCCCTTTGATCAATTCCCTATGCAAAATAAATGGTTCCGTCAGTGTTCTCCCATTCAATGTTGCGGACTGGATATAGACATTTTCCGGGGAATTATTTTTCGCAGTTATGACGAAATCATTTCCGGAATAATAGTCATCGTCCAGGTGAATCGTAATCTTATCAAACAAAGGACTACCAATATCGTAATAGGATTCCACTGAGCAGCCGCCTTTCATCTGAAAGAGTCCGATGGCATTGAGCACGAAAAAAGCGCTCATCTGTCCCTGGTCTTCCTCACCATGCCAGCCAATGTAGGGATCGGGAGTAAACTCAGTTTCCATCAGTTCCCTTGAATATTTTTGCGTGTACCAGGGCGCGTCTGTATAATTAAAGAGATAAGGCGCCTGCATGTTGGGTTGATTACCCACATTGACATAGCCCTTTTCAAACCCTTCGATCAGACGGTCAAGGTAAGCTTCTTCACCCACCAGTTTTGCCATTCCCGGCAAATCGTGGGGCACGAAAAAAGTATATTGCCAGGCGTTCCCCTCCACATATCCGGCGCCATACCAGGTGCCGTGATTTTTCCGCGGATGCCATTCCTGCACCCAGGTACCATCCCTGTTTTTCTGGCGAATGTATTTGGATTCCGGATCAAAGACATTTTTATAATTCATGCTGCGATTGTAGAAATAATCATACTCATCATCTTTTCCCAGGGCTTTGGCCATTTGTGAGACACACCAGTCATCATAAGCATATTCCATGGTATTGGAAACCGGGCCTTCATCATTGGGGACATAACCGATTTCCATGTAGGATTTCAAATTGCGATTGCCCACATGACCACCGGCTTCATGCGGTTGTCCTGGGGTGGTTTGCACATGTTTCATGGCTTCCCAGGCAGTATTGATATCATAATCACGAATTCCCTTCATGTAGGCGGATACGATGAGCGAAATCTCATGAGATGCCACCATTACTGATGAATAATCGATGCCCGTCGGGCCTTTCGGCAGCCAGCCGCCGCGCTCATAAATTTCCAGCAGGGAATTGACCCAGGAATTGGCATATTTCGGCGTCATCAAAGTCCAGAGTGGATTGAGGTTCCATTGCGATCCCCAGAAAGCGTCACATCCGTAAATAGCGTCCCGGGGCGCTTTTAGTTGCCGGGGTTGCTCGTACATGTCCATGTATTTGCCATTGACATCACTCCATTCAGTTCGTCCGGCATAAGCGCGATAGAGGGAGGTATAGAATTTAATTTTGTCCGATTCGCGGCCGCCTTCCACCTCGATTTTACCCAGCAGGTTATTCCAGGTATTTTGATTATTTTTCATTACCGCGTCAAAATCCCAATCAAAGGGATTTATTTCGGTTTCCAGGTTCAAGCGCGCCTGGTCTATACTCACCAGTGAAATGGCCGTCTGAACTTCGATAGTTTCATTTTCTTTGGTGGAAAATTGGCAATAGGCGCCGCAATATCCCTGCAATTCGTCCTCTATGGAATCATAAAAATTGGTCTTTTGCTGCCAGGCGGTACCGTAGAGATTATTGCCTTCGAAAGGGTCACTCTGCCAAGCTTGAAATTTTTTGACGGGTTTGCTAAAGCGGGCAACAAAATGGACGGTGTAATGATCAGCGAAGGAACTCTTTTTACGGACATAGCCTTCCACTTCGGTGTCGCTGACTTGTTTGATAAAAGCGCCCAGCATTTCCGGGTTATTTTCTTCGTATTCGAAATTAAAATTAAACAGGAAGTTCGCCTGGTCTGTTTCCGGATAAGTTAACCGAAAATATCCGCAGCGGGTTGTAGAGGTCAATTCCACATCCACATCATAATCAAAGAGATTGACCTTGTAATAGCCCACTTTGCCGGTTTCGGTTTCCTTTTTGATTCGCGAACGATAGCCGGCTGTCCACATGCTCGCAAAAGGCCCGTCTGACGGGCCGGGAAAAGTCTTGATACTGCCGGTGGTGGGCATGACACTCAGGCCGCCCATGGCCCAACTGTGAATATGGCTGAATCCCGAGATGGAATTCACAGTGTATTCATAACCACCGCACCAGACATTGGATTGATTGTCCGGTGACAATTTTACCATTCCGAAAGGCATCGTCGGCCCGGGGAATAGCATCCAGCGGGAGTTGGAGGTTCCCATGAAAACGTTGACGTAATCAGTGGGTAAATTTTCAGCCGGAAGGTCACTCGGTAAAAATAGGAAAAAAAACAGAAAAAAGAGACAGTTCTAAAAAATTTATGACGCAATATACCCTCACACATTCTAAAAAAAATTATACTTTTATGTACTGGTATGTAAAATAGTTGAAATATGAATAAGTATCAATCATTATTTTAGAGATTTTTAAAATTGTAAAATAATGGAATTTTATTTCTGCTGCATATTTGAGATATAAAAAGATTACGGTGATCTATCAGCTAATTAACCGTTTTAAATCGTCATAGTCGATTTTATCTTTTGCTCGCTGAGAGGATTTTTTCTTCCTCGGACTGACAATTTACAGATTATAAATCTGCGCTCCGGGTAAAGATTTTGATTCTCTTCTTCCTCTCCGGATAGTCCCCTATTCTTTTTATTCCGGGCATCATATTTTGCTTTCAATGTCTGATCTTTTTTCCGGGAATTTATCAGTCAGATATCGGATGTCTCCCTTGTTCTTATCCGAAATGACTATAAACCAACCAATTCCTTAAATCATCACCGGATAATAGGAATTATCCTTTACAGAAGCAAGATACCTGAGCAGTTACGTTTCATCTTCGCGAGATTTTGTTATTTGATCTAAGAGAAAGGTTTGAAACCCGGTTATAAAACCTGGCCCTTCACTGCCTTCGACGGGAAGTTAATTTATAACATTTTCTCTATTAACATTTTCAACGACCGCTTTTCATGTTCAGTCTGGCTTTTCAGATCAAACTCACAGTCATTTTCATCAGTTTGGCATACTGAAAAGTGAACCTGAATATTGGTATCTGAAAATTCCTTCTCGAAAATGAATTTTGCACGGTCATAATGATAATCAGATGTGATAATCAGGATGTTCCGCACTTTATATTTTGCGATTATTGGTTTGGAAAGCGATGCATCTTCCAGGGTATTTTTACTCAAAGCAAAATCAATGATGTATTGCTCCGGAACACCTCGCTTGATTAAGTACTGCTTCAAGTAGTAGGCATGCGGCTTATCAGTGGTGTTAAAATGGTCTCCAAATCCACCCGTCAGTAATATCTTCCGGTTTGGGTGCTTGATATATTCCTTGATACCTAATTCACAGCGCTGCTTTGCTACAGAATAGAGGTCGCTCTGGTCAGAATTCGGACTTCCCAAAATTACGATTATACCGGTTTCCGATGTTTGCATCTTATTTGCCTTCATATTCAAAATATTCAAACACTGCCGGTTCATCACTTTTTGATCCATTACCAGTGGCATAAAAACCAACATATACACCGGCAAACCAGCCAACAGTTTCGGTACTCAAATACCGGGAATCAACACTTTCGATATCAATGAATTTTCCATTCTGAGCGTAGGAAAAGGTAAAGCTGTCAGTTGCCCCGGAAATTCTCAATTTTACCGGTCCGGGCTGCAGGACCACTTCTTTTGATTTATACAGAATTGAACCAAATTGCAATTGCGCGTATAGAATCCGCTTATCACCGGATTTTTTGACCAGGAGATCAAAATGCTGACCATTGTTGAGCAAAGATAACCCTGCCTGCTCATTTTCATTATCAGGGTCGAATTTCATGGAAGTTATGGCGGTAAAATCCATATGCTGCAATCTACGGCCGATAAATGCCGGTGAGTCGTGATCGCCGATTTGATTGGCCAATCCTGTTAACTTTAAAACACCCTTCTTGATTCCGTAAAATTCCCTGTCTTTTTTCGGCACATGAATAAAGTTCCATTCCAGTCCCAGTTTATCATTATCAAATTCTATTCTGTTGGGAGCCGCAGGAAAAGGTTTTAGTGGTAAGGTCGGACAAGTCATTTCCACACCGGCGGTGCCATTGCCATTGACAACAGGCCAGCCGTTTTTCGGCCAGATCATAGGAGCAAGGCAGGTTTCCCGCCCCAAAATATGATGGACCGGGTAATTAACACATTTTCGATAGCCATGAAAAACCGTCCACCAGGAACCATCATGGGCCTGAATTATATCTCCATGACCAACGCCCTGTATGGGAATATTCTGACCCGCAGCATTGGCATGGGCCAGAATTGGATTGGCAGGATTATCGGTGTAAGGGCCCCATATCGAATTACTTCGCGCAATGGTGACAGAATGGGCTTCTTCGGTGCCACCTTCCGCAGCCATGAGATAATAGTAGCCATCTTTTTTATAAATATGCGGTGCTTCAGCGTATCTGCCACCGGTGCCAAACCAAACCTTCCGACCTTCAGCCAGTAATTCACCGGTTTTTATATTAATTTCATAAACAATAAAGGGTGATGACGTCACATACACCTTACCGTCATCATCAAAAAATAAGTCCGGGTCAATACCGGGAATATCAATCCAGATGGGATCAGACCAGGGACCGGCCGGATCAGTAGCTGTGACATAAAAGTTACCCTCTTTACCGGTATTGGTGGTAATCATATAAAAAGTGCCGTCATGATATCGAAGGGTTGCCGCAAAAATATTAATGCCATTGGGCAGTTGTTCCGGTCGATGAATACAGTGGCCAATCTGCTGCCAGTTCACCAGGTCTTTGCTGTGAAAAATCGGCACACCGGGGAAAAATTCAAAAGTGCTGGTCACCAGGTAATAATCTTCACCGACCTTGCAGACACTTGGATCGGAGTAAAAGCCGGAAATTACCGGGTTCCTGTAGGTTGTCTTCTCATCCGGATTGGGTTTCGCTTCAAAGGGATTGTCGTGTACTTGTGCAAATAGTGTCATCGTAGTTACCAGGATAATTATGATTATACTTTTTTCCATAAATGCCTCATATATAAAACCTCGAAGGTCTTTGAGACCTTGGAGGTTTATTTAAATTTACTTGACGCTGTCATCCAGGTTTCGGTCCATGGATTCATAAAGATTCCGGCGGGCTTCCTTATCCCCTTTTAATACACCATGAGCATATTCAGCGACTGTTTTAGCAACTTTACGAGGCACTACAATGACACCGTCACCATCCGCCACAACCACATCACCGGGGAAGACTGTCACGCCACCGATTACCACCGGACGCTGAACTGATTCCAGAACATTTCTACCGGGACGAATACCGCGACCGGTTTTGCGCAGATAGAGGGGAATCCGTTGCAAAATTATTTCATCGGTATCGCGGCTGGATGCATCGGTAACCACTCCCACAGCCCCCAATTTATACCAGGCTAAAATATTAAAAGACCCAATACTACCACAATCTTCAGATTCCACATCATCCAGAACCACCATGCTACCGGGACGGATCAGTTCTGCCCACGCTTCTGAGGACATTGAATTATACCAGTTGCCTGCCCAGGCGTCAAAATTCTCTTGTTCATCAGGATACCGTTTTTCCTGTGCTGGAACATAGCGGGCAGTTACTGCAATTCCACGAATAACATGGTCCATGGTTTGAACATCTTTCCATAAAGCATGGATCGCCGGGTCCACCAATCCCACATCCCGCAGACTAACATAATCCATTCCATCGGATATATCGGCCACACGCAAGCCTTCAAATAACTTTAATAATTTCTGGTCATCTTCCTGGCTATAAACCCTGGTTTCCAAAAAATTAATACCGGTTTTCATCTCTTCGACTTTCGCCTGTTGCGCAAACAGACTATTTACTGCGAATAACAAACAAAAAAGAATGGATAGAATTGATTTGGTTTTGATCATTTTGTACTCCCCTTATTTTTATACTTTTATGTACTGGTCTGCAAAATATTCAAAATATCCCTTACATTCAACTGATAATTTTATTATTTTTTTGTTGATTGATCAAACAACTGGTGGGAAGTTATGAAAGCACATAAAATCCAGATATTAATTTCAATAATTATAATCTATCTAGATCAATTTTTTTCGAATCAAACCGGAAGATTTAACGTTTTAAGAGGGACTTAATAAAAAGAGGATGGTTGAATCGGGCAAGTTCAAGATTTGTATGGGGAATTCTGTAAAAGATAATAAACGTATAAATGAATTTAAATTGCTATAAGTAAAAAGGTGATAGTTATACACCATCACCTTTTATTAATTTTAGACTTTTACTTTACTATTTCATCAAAATGACTTTCTGAGTAGCTATTTGGTTTCCAACAGACAACTTTATAAAATATACACCTGTTGACAAAGGAGTACCGGAAGCATCAACAGCATTCCAGACGACTTGATGTTTTCCAATTCCATATTCCAGATTGTTTCCAGGGCTCCATACTTCCTTGCCATTCAAATCATATACTTTGATAGTGACGGTTGATTGTTCTGTCAATGAGAAAGGAATAGTTGTGCTTGGATTGAATGGATTAGGATAAGCATTGTGAAGTGTGAACTTTTCAGGAATCACAACAAGTTCTGTCTCCGGGAATACCATTCCTGATGTATTGAAGACTACTTCTGCATTTTTTGCGGCATCAGTACCTGAGTATTGGGTCATCAGAATAGCAAGGTCATTATTAAATTGTGCTTCTGTGCTTTTTGCCAGTCCCCGGTCTAGTTCAAGATATACCACTAACCTCTCAAATAACAACCATGCAATGTTTTCATCTTTCCAGGATTCATCAGTAGAATACATAATGATCAATTGCGAAATTCTAGTCAGTACTTCCTTATATTCACCGGCGTGAAGAAGTGGAGATAAGGAAAACCGATAGGCAATTTTTCCGGCAAGAGTATTTGGATCGGTCTGGTACATTTTGTCCAAATAATTTAAGTAATCTGATTCTCTTTCCATCAATTTATAGATACGTTTCATATTCAGTAATGATTTAACTATCAATGAATCCTCTAAAATGTCATTATTCAGATCTTTTAGGATATCAAGCGCCTCTGTGTACAAACTATCTTTAATATGAGTTTCTATGGTTGAAAAGAGAAACTCATATTTTGAATTTGATATACTCTTAAATAATGGTTCACTACTTACTGGTAAGATATCGACATTACCAGAAACCAGAGGGTTTTGAGTCCAACGGTTAGATTCTGCCTTTATTGTAGGTGAAACAGCCTTTACTATATCCATTGAACTATTATAAAATCCATTTTCTCCGGTCCCATAAGGTGAACTATCTTCACCTAAATTCCCATCGCTGTAGGGGGCAAGAAATACACCGGTGCTATTATTAAATATCTTATTATTAATATCCGGTGGCGTCACGTAATCACTATAGGTGTTCATTAAAATATTTGATCCTGATGCTCCATTTACGCCATAAGTGCAGTTGTGAATATAATTATCTGCTAATTTTATTGATGACGAGTAAGCATAGATACCGGAGCCTGATCCGTCAATATCACATTGAGCTGCTCTTACTGTAGAGTTATAAGCATAAATACCATAATTAGAATTATTAATAAAATTACACCTAAAAATACTGTATGCTGAATTTAAAGAACCACAATTTGAAATTTGAATTCCGGTATTATTATTTTCGAATACACAGCTCTCAATATCGGACAGATAACTGGTATTGAGTACTTTAATCCCGACATTTGCATTGGAAATATTGGTGTGGCTGAAATACAAATTATTCGGTGGGTTAGCATTGTCAATAATAATCCCACCAGTTTTGCCGGTGAAGTTCAAATTCACCCAGGAACCCATGGCATCACCACAGACGATTTCACCTTGAACCAATATTTCTGAATTGCTACCAAAATCTATATCTACTCCTGCATCTATTTCTAATCTTCCACCATCTTCAATAATTAATTGTGCACCATTTGTCATATTAATAGTTGCATCATTCCATATCCTGATAGTTTTTCCTGAAGGTACGATAACATTTCCGGTTAGAGTTATATCTCCCCACCAATATTCATTATATACTATTTGACCGCTTGCAGTATATTGCTTCGCAGCAGTTCTAACCGCTTTTCCTGCTTCTACTCGTCCCCAACCAGTACTTGAATCCCAACCGGGAGTATTTAAATCTTTTGCAGTTAAATATAATATTTCTTTAACTTGAGTATGTGTTAAATTACTATTTGCAGATAACATCAAAGCTGCTACTCCAGCTACGTGAGGAGCTGCATATGAAGTACCTGCGATGGTTTCACTATCATAACTAGTACTTGTATTACCATCTACATCAGTTCGATCTAAAGTTGGTACTTTTCCTGGTGCCATTATATCTAATTCAGATCCCTTACCACTACCAGATATCCTTTCGTCGGATTTATTTGTCATTCCTACTGCAATTACATTTGAAAGGGTTGCAGGATAATCGACATCTCCATCATTACCTGCACAAGTAACAAAGACACATCCCTTTCCACCTCTACCATTTGTTACTGCATTGTTTATTGCATCAGTTAAATTCTGAGTTGTTTTCATAGCCCAAGATAAGTTAATAACATCAGCTTCATTATTAACAGCCCAGTTAATAGCCTTTGCTAATGTATCAGGTTCAGCTTGTACTCCATGTCCCGCATTGATCATTAATATTGGCATAATTTTACAATTATAAGCTATTCCTGCAATACCTCTATTATTATTAGTTGTTGCACCTGCAATACCAGCAACAGCGGTTTCATGATAGTAGTTTATACCACTTGGATTTGCATCATATGAATTATCCATAGCATTATAACCCTGTATTATATTGTCTCGAATATCCATATGATTAGTTTCAACACCATTTCCAATGATAGCAATTTTAATAGTTGAACCACCAGTGGTCACATTCCATGCTTCTTCCATTTTTAAAGTATCTAAGTTCCACTGATCATCATACATATCATCATCAGGAGGTACTTGCCCAACAAGGAAAGTAATATTGATAAACAACAAAATAATTACAATAAAATTTTTAAACATAATTTTCTTCCTATTTAAAATGATATCCAAAATAAATTTGAATATGTTGGTTTTTAAATTTATTATAAGGAAAATAACGATTTTTAAAGTCTTTAATGTTTCTTGAAAATTTCAATCCAAAATCAAATTCATTATTTTTATAGTAAATATTCTTTGATACTTTAACACAAAATGAATTTTCAATCTTTGGAAGATTAATTTTATAATTTTCAAGATAAAAACCATATATATCATCACCTTTTTCATAAAGTATGTTATAAAAATTATTCAATAATACTCCGGTATCAATTCCAAAATATATATTTATAATATTATAAATTGGTATGCCAAGTAAATTTGAAAATCTTAAATAATCATTTACATATACTTGGTATGCAGCTGGTGTACCAGTATAAGTAGAATATTTATACATTGAATAATTTTTTGAATAGATTAGCGAAATACAGTAAGTGAAATAATCATTGATAATTATATCGTTTTCAATACCAATTAATAGACCAGGTTTGTAATAATGTCTATCTGGAGCTGAATGTTCATTTTGATCTTCAGCTTCAATATTATTATAATTTGTACCTATGATAATTTTAGGATTTAAAAATTTAGAATTATTACAAAATGCATATACTGCACAAAAGATGACAATAAAGATAAGTTTTAATACTTTCATCAATTTTCCTTTCTTGAATTTGCCGATATTTGCTTATTTGTGATTTTAATTTTAATTCATAAATCCTCCATCCTGATTATGTTAATAATTCCAATTTGAAGCACTTCAATATTTTAATCATTAGGTTATGTACTGTAAATAACTTAGGAATCTATATAAAAAAAAAGATATAACAAAGAAAAATTTAGATTTAAATTCAGAATATGACCTTTCAAGTAAATCAACTTTTATGTACTGGTCTGCAAAATATTCAAAATATCCCTTACATTCAACTGATATTTTTATTATTTTTTTAAATTAGAAGTCGCTCGCGGATAATATGAGTTTGCGCGGAAATTAGATTGTGAATTAGAGACAGTATCCAAAAGCAAGAGCACGGATTTTTAAAAACCAGGTTTAGACTGACCAATCCGCAATTTTTTCTATTGCCAATGATACTTTGAAAAACTCAAATAAAATTAAGAGGAGCCTAACAGGAAAAAAATAATCGCTCTGAGGATTTGTTTGCTATACTGGAACGATAATGTCACTACTATCAGTAGTTACATCCCATGCTTGTTCAACTTTTATTTTGTTAAGATTCCTTTGGTCTGAATAATAAGGATCATAAGCAAATAAGTTTGTATCAAAAACAATAGTTAAAAATAGTATTATCATTATTAAAAGGTTTTTCATTATATTTTTCCTTTATAATTTGTATCCAATTAAAAAATTAAGTGTGTGGTTCCTACATTTTGGTCCAAAATTTTTATTTGAAAACCTTGAAAGACTATACAGGAAACGAGTCTCAATGTAAAATTCATTTCTTTTAATATCGACACCTTTAGATAAACCAAAGGATAAAGCATATTCCATATTCGGTAGATCAGATGTAATATTTTTAGAAATGTATTTATAAGATTTTTTTTGTTTTTTTTCTGTTATAATTAGTTTAGAATCTAACAATCCTAATAATTCTAAACCTGAAGTAATCTTTAAATGATTCCTAAATTTATAACCTGTAAGAATTGAAAAATGAACATGTTGATTATTGTAATGTTGGAATAATGGACCAATAGCAGCAGCAGGATAATATTTAAAAGAAGAATAACTTCTCTTGTAATATAAGTCATTCTGGATAAATACAGAATTCGATATTAAAAATTCATTGCTCAATCCAAAAATTAATTTTGGATAGAAATAATGTTCTTTTGTATATCCTTGAGCCTCTATCCAGTTTATATTAAATCCTATTTTCACACTAGGATTAAAATAACTAATATCATTTCCATAAGATAATACTGTCATAATTAATAAAAGTATTCCAATTTTATACTTTTTCATAAATTTTCCTTTCATATATTTGCCGATATTTACTTTTGTATTATTGTGCTTTTACATCCTATATCCTCCATCCTGATTATATTAATAATTCCAATTTGAAGCACTTCATTGTTTTGATCAAAAGATTATGTACCGTAAATAACATAGGAAACTAAAAAAAAAAGACATAACAAAAAAATTTAGATTTAAATTCAGAATATGACCTTTCAAGTAAATCAACTTTTATGTACTGGTCTGCAAAATATTCAAAATATCCCTTACATTCAACTGATAATTTTATTATTTTCCAATTAAACATCAGGGGAATTAAACTCAAAGGATATTTTCAAAATGCCAAAATTATTAAAAACTACACTCCTTTTACTCATTTGTCTGTCTCACTTTGTATTGGCAGATAATCAAACGCCTTTTGTCACACTGCCCAGGCAATTAGAGGATGATTCTTATGCCGACTGGATCGCGCCGAATCAAATTGATCCCGGCTTGTATTATTTTCGTAAAATTATTGAACTGGATAAAAAACCCGCCCGGTTTATTGTCCATATATCCGGCGATACCCGCTATAAATTTTATGTTAATGGTCAAGAGGTGGTTTTTGGTCCGGCTGTAGGCGATCCGATGAACTGGCACTATGAAACCGTTGATCTTGCGCCATTCCTGACAAAAGGTAAAAATTTGTTAAGCGCCAAAGTGTGGAATAATGAAAAACTGAACGGTGTTCGTCAAATTTCTCTTCAAACCGCTTTTATTCTGCAGGGAGATTCAGAGGGTGAGCAAGTCGCCAATACTGACCCTTCCTGGAAAGTCCGTTATGATAAGGGATACTATCCGATTCCAATGTCCATGGAAACTGTCGGCGGAGGCTATATTGCCGGTGGCACTGACAGTGTGATTGCGGCCTTGCAACCCAAAGATTGGGATTCCCTTGAGTGCGAAAATTCTCAATGGAAAAAAGTGAAAATAATCGGCAAGGGCAATCATGTTGGCTTAGACACCTGGCTCGGTACAGCATGGCAGTTAAACCCCCGCCCGATTCCGCTATTGGAACAAAAGCAAGAACCAACTCCAACCCTGTTGGAGATCACCGGAACCAAGGCCGATAAAATTAAAAATTTAAAAATTCCACCGAATTCTCATGTTGAAATTTTGCTGGACAATAACATATTGACCATGGGATTTCCGCAATTATTAATCAAACAGGGCGTCGGCAGTAAAATCAAGGTGCAGTACCAGGAAGCGCTTTTTGGTGAAGATGATAAAAAGGGCAATCGCAATGAATGGCAGGGTAAAAAAATGAAAGGCTACTACGATGTCTTTTTGCCTGATGGAAATACTCAGCAACTTGAGCCGCTCTGGATTCGTGTCTTCCGCTATATAAAAATTACCATTGATACAAAAGAAGATCCCTTATTGGTAAAGGATTTCTATAATATTTTCACGGCCTACCCCCTCCGGGAAAAAGCCTACTTTAAAAGTGATAATGAAAACCTGCCGGGAATCTGGGAAGCCTCCTGGCGGACAGCGCGGTTATGCGCATTGGAAAATTACATGGATTGCCCCTATTACGAGCAATTGCAATATATCGGCGATACTCGAATACAGGCGCTGATTTCCATGATGGTGGCCGGTGATGACCGTTTAGCCAGAAATGCTATTCATCAGCTGTATAATTCCATGCAGCCCATGGGATTGACCAAGAGTAGTCACCCCTGCAACGGTGTCCAGATTATTCCGCCCTTTTCTTTGGTTTACATTGCCATGATTCATGATTATTACATGTATCGGGGAGATCCGGAGTTGGTACAACCTTTTCTGCCCGGCATTAAATTTATTCTTGAGTGGTTTACCAGCAAAATCACTGATAATGGGATGCTGGGCCCACTTCCTTACTGGAATCATATTGATGGCGGCACTGATTTTACCGACGGTTCGCCCCCTGGAATTAGTGAAGGTGGTTCCGCACACATGACAATTTTGCTGGCTTATACATTAGACCGGGCAGCACACCTGCTACACGATTTTGGGGATGATTACCATGCGACCCAATTACAAAAATTGGTGGAACCCTTAAAAAAATCCACTATGGAATTATGCTTTAATCGGAAAAAAGGATTAATTGCAGAAACTCCTGATCAAAAGGTCTATTCCCAGCACACTAATATTTTTGCAATTTTGACCAATATGTTTGACGAAAAGCAGGAAAAAGTAGTAATGGAAAAAGTCATTTCAGACGAATCACTGATTCAAACCACCTTATATTTTAAATTCTATCTTTTTCAGGCCATGAAGAAAGCCGGTTTCGGTGGACAGATCGTCGACCAGATGTCAGCATGGGAAAAATTCCTGGACATGGGCTTAACAACCTTTCCCGAACATGGTATCGAAAGCCGCTCCGATTGCCATGCCTGGTCTGCACACCCGATGTTTGATTTTCTCAATGTCATTGCCGGCGTTTCGCCCGGCTCCGAGGGATTTAAGACGATTGTGATTGAACCGCAATTAGGCGACCTGACTGAAGTGGAAAGTGGATTTCCTCATCCAAAGGGATTTGTGACGATGAATTATCATAAAACCTCCAATGGAAAATTGGAATGTGACATAACCCTGCCAGAGGGATTGACAGGGAAATTG
>CAZCHS010000038.1:13766-26483 GCA_964498725.1 uncultured bacterium
TGACGTTTTTCTTTAGGACACCAATTTAGAGCGAACAGGGATGTTCGCTCTACAGATTCCGATGAGATTACCATGCGGGATTTTGGTAAACTTTATAACTTAGGAGGACAAGATGAAAAAAATCACAACTAAACTACTTTTTTTATCATTCATTCTGACTTTCATTTTGAATGCATCAACCGGCAGTAATGACTTCAATTTTGATCTTCGAAAACTCCCATTTTCCCATTTCGGCGCTTATACATCGCTAATGATCAAGACCTATCCGGAGACCGGTGAAAACGGTTTGTTTTTGCAGGACATATCCGGCCGCTACCTGTGGCATTGGAAAGGAATTTATAAAATTGAACCGACTATGGATGGGAAACCACTGGATTATGAATTGTCGGCAACCCCTGGTAAAATAACCATGATCACTGATCAGGGCACAATTGAAATCACCTATCAGTCTGCAGATATTATTCGTATGAAAAGCAATCATATCGGCATTAAACTGACCCAAACCGTGAAAGACGGCGCCAGTAATACCTTTCCGGTAACCGAAGATAAGACCCTTTGGCGATGCCAGATGGGCGGATATGACCATTATGCACTGTCGGTAATTTCCGGCAATATCAAGATTCAAACCGAAAAAACTGTTGCCGGTGAAAAACTGCCCGACAACCCTATCGCGATTATTGACCTGTCGCCGGATAAAACAGAAAACTGTGAAATCGCATTGGAGCAATATCAAGACAGTTTTGACCGGCAGGATTTCGATATTTCCTTCGAAAAGTGCGTAAACAACCGACTTGATGCAATTGATGATTTTTCAAAACATCTGCTCCCTGTTCCAGACACTTTTAAATCCCTGGCAGCAAAAACCAAATACCTGAAATGGTCTTCCTTTGTCAAGCCCAAAGGCAATATTCAGCGCACCAGCATGTACATGTCCAAGAACTGGATGAATGGCATTTGGGGCTGGGACAATTGTTTTGACGCCCTGGGATATAGTTATCACAATATTGACAAAGCCCTGGACCTGATCCTGGTAATGTTCGATCATCAGAGTAAAAAAGGCGGAATTCCTGACCTGATCACTGATCAGCACACCATGTGGGGTGCATTTAAGCCGCCAATTCAGGGATTGACCATGATGAAAATGATGGCGTACAATCAACAGGAATTAACCCTTGCACAATTGCAAAAAGTCTATCAGCCCTTAGTTGACTATACCAACTTCTGGTTTGAATACATGGACGACAATAACAATGGATTGCCCCAATACAATCACGCCAATGATTCCGGCGAAGATAATTGTTCGGTTTTTGAGGTAGGTTATCCGGCAGAAGCGCCTGACCTTTGCACTTACCTGATATTGCAAATGGATTTTCTCGCTTATGCAGCGAATCGCCTCAATAAACCCGATGAAGCCGCCGGGTGGCAACAAAAATCCGATAATCTACTGAAATTAATGATTGATGAATTATGGATGAAAGACCAATTTGTTACGAAAAACAGCCTTACCGGTGAGTATAATCAAAAAAGCCACGTATTTCTTAATTATACACCGATTCTTCTTGGTGAAAAATTACCATCAGAAATCCGACATCAACTGATCAAAATACTGAAAGCACCCAATTCAATTGTCACGCCTTACGGCCCGGCCAGCGAACATCCGGACTCCCCCTATTTCAAAGAAGACGGATACTGGCGGGGAGCGGTTTGGGCGCCGCAATATTTCTTTCTGGTGGAAGGACTGAAGCGCTGCGGCGAAGAAGAGTGGGCGCAGGAACTAGCAATCATTTATTGCAAAATGTGCGAGAAAGCTGGATTTCCGGAAAATTTCAGCGCCCTGGATGGCGGGCCACTCAAGGACTCCGGGTATTCCTGGACCTCCAGTGTATTTTTGATGTTGGCCTATGAGTATTTGAAATAATCGTCCATGAATGGTACTAATTATTATGAATGTATTTGTATGGAAAATTCCGCTCACAGAATGATAGAAATTGACGCGGTTATTTTTTGTAGAACGATCATCCCTGATCGTTTAATAATTGCTGACTGTAGGATGACGTTTTTCTTTAGGGCACCAATTCTGAGCGAACAAGGATGTTCGCTTTACAAGTTTTAGAAACCAGTTCACTGCTTCAATCAGGAACATTCCAAGATGCAATTTGGGAACGAGAAGGTTCGCGTCCAATTTCAATGACAATTTCTTACTCTAATAAATCTTTTTTATTAATTCCAAGTTCATTAAAACCAAATTCTGAAAACACCTCAATTATCTTGGCAGCGTTTTTTTCGCTTATTGCAACAAAAACATCCAAATCGCCCGTATACCTGGGAAAGCCATGATATCCTACAGCATAACCACCAACCAATAAATATTTAACGGTGTGTTTTTCGAGTAATTTTAAAAACTCTTAGAAATGCTTGTTCAGCATATTTTTTTTCCTTTAAGCAATTGATTGTCTCTACAGCGTCAAGTCGTTCTTCAACTGTAGCCTTGGCCCAATCAATTATATTTTTTTGTTCTCTGAGTTTTCGTTTTATTACTTTAACATTCATACTTGAATTTACAGCATTATATTGATTTGGCCAAATATCAGACTTCAATATAGTTTCATTGTAAAATAACATATTAAAAACAATAGATTAATGACATTCGTTCTTAGAAGGTCTACTTCACCTACAACTTTTACACACTCGTCGACTGCTTCTGATTCGAGTTGTGACATCTCTCCATAAAAGCAGGATCTCTAGAAAATTTCAGCACTCTGGATGGCGATCCACTAAAGGATTCCGGCTATTCCTGGACTTTCGGCGTGTTTTGGTGCTGACTTTTAAGTATTTGAGATAGGTGAAAAGGATTATAAATAAACTTTTATGTACTGGTATGTAAAAACCTCATTTTTCTGCTTACATTCCTCTACATTATTTATTATTTTACATTAGTTCACCTATTGTGAACTTAGAGTAGAAATTAAATAAGGGAAAGAAAGTGAACATGAATCCATTGTAGCAACAATAAAAATAACCAACACCGGCGATCGCTCATGCGCGGCATTCCCCGTCAAGGCCGTGGAACAAAATACACCGGGCAAGGGGACAAAATATCATGCCCGTGATATCGTCATGTATGAAAAAACCTGTACTTTTTATGATGGCCTGCTGAGTATTGATATGTCGAAGCCCGGAGCACAGGAATGTTTGGACTGGAAAAGCAGTCGATGTCAATGAGGTTTAAAATCTACCGATCAATGCTCGTGGCGTAGTCTATTTGAAAAGCAAGAACTAAAAAAACTAATTATTAGAGAGGTATCAATGATTAAAATTAATCGAATATTAGTGCTTATAATTACAATGATGCAAATATTCCAGAGTTGTGAAAAGGCATCTAATAGAACTCTTCTCATCCGGGGCTGGAACATTCTAACTAATAATGACAGCATTGCCGTGGCAGTCATTGACAAGGCCGCTGACCAGGGTGTCAATCACCTGCAACTATCCCATCATATTGTCATGGATCTGCGGGATGTGAAGGAACCTGCGGTGGCGAAAAAGGTCAATCGGCTGTCAAAATTGGCCCACGAGAAAGGAATAGAGGAAGTGACCATCTGGGATCATTCCCTTTATGGATTGGATTATTATCCTGATGAATTCAAAACCGGACCAAAAGGAACAATTAATCTGGATAACCCTAAATTCTGGCAATGGATCAAGGATGATGTCCGCAATTCCCTGAACCTGGTGCCGGACATAAACGGTATTATTTTGACTTTCATCGAAACCGGCGCCCATGTGGAAGATCAGTATTCAGAGATACTGAAAACGGAGGAAGACAAACTGGCGGCCATGGTGGATACACTGGCTTCTGTCATCGTCGATGAGCGGGATTTGAATCTATACATTCGAACATTCATATACACAAAAGCGGAGTTGAATTCACTGCTCAAAGCTGTCAACAAAGTGCAAAATCCGAAAGTCCGGGTCATGACCAAAGAAACGCCCCATGATTTCTTTCTCACCCATCCGGTATCAAAATTTGTCAGAGATATCAAATCACCGACTCTGATTGAATTTGATGCTGCCCACGAATACAATGGGCAGGGCATCATTGCCTCAATCTTTCCGGAAATTCATTTGAAACGGTGGCAATATTACAACTCTCTGCCTAATGTCATCGGCTATGTTGCCCGGACAGACCGTTTTCACAATTCAACGATCATCAACTCTCCTACTGAGATCAATCTTTTTGCTTTACACAAAGTAGCCACTGATGGGCCAAATATAAATATCGAAACCATATATGATGAATTCATTACTCAGAATTATGGTAGCGCATCGATACCCTATTTAAAACCGGCTTTTAAACTGGCACCACAAATCATTCTTTCATCACTTTACACACTGGGATTGCCATTGAATTCTCACTCACGTCTGGATATCGAAAATGACAGCGGCTATCAACGTCATGTATCCGGTAAATGGCTGGATGATATGAACAAGCCTTTATTACACGGCATTGATACTACCTTACACTATTGGAAGGATATTGTCAATCATTTAGCACCGCCATGGTACAAAACTGATCAAAGCAATCAACTGGCGACGGAAAGTCAATGGATCCTGGAAAGCGGCTGGCTGGATCCTGCCGAAAAAATGAATGCGGATTATCTGCAGCTGATCGTACGGGAAAAGGAATTCAGTGTACAGTCTGCTGAAAAAGCACTGCAACTGGTTCGACAGGCAGAAAATGTAACTCAAAATAAAAAATTATACGCCAACACACTAAAGATCTTCGAGCGTACTTACTTAACCGCTCAGTTATACCAGACCGTGGCCAATGCTTATTTCAGTTACCGGGTCATGGCGCGGGGACCGGAATTCCGAACTCAATTTGTGGAGCAGACCCTTCAGCAAAGTTTTGAGAAATTACCAACAGTAATCGACCAGATTTTGAATTATCCTCATCCCGGACCTATAGGTCAGTATCAATGGCGGGAAGATGCCTTTCGGGCGATGCGATACTATTTGGAATTTCAAAAACTAATAAAAAATAATGTCTATGAATATAGTCCTGACACCTTTAAAAGATTTTCCTTCAGCGGAGTATCGGAAACACAAAAACAAGAATTATACAGGGAATACAAAAAATAATCAGGGTCTGCCAAAATATATTTACTGGAAGGAAACATCGATAATAAGAATCTTACCAATCAAGAATTATAAAAAGTGCAGAAACCGGCTTTAATTAAAATTCAGGAGCGCGGATTTTTGAAAATCAGGCTTAGCCTGAATTATTTATGATAAGGAAAAATTTATATGAAAAAATATTTATTTTTTTTACTCATTATTTTGATGGTATCTATCACATTTGCCAAAGAAAACCCTCGTGTATTCATCTTCACCGATATCAATATTGACCAGGGCGATCCTGACGACCGCCAATCACTGATCCATCTGTTCTGGTATGCTGACGAATTAACAATCGAGGGGATTGTCCCGGATCGCTGGAATGCGCAGGGCTATGAAGCCTGTCTACTGGCATTGGAAGCTTATACCAAGGATTATCAAAATAACAATTTGAAAGCAAAAGATTATACCAGCCCTGGTAATATCAAGCAATTGATTGCCAAAGATAGTAATCATGCCACCCGATTATTTCAAAAGGCGGCAGCAAGAACCGATTCCCCACTCTATGTTTTGATTTGGGGCAATATGAAATTGTTTAAATCTATACTGCTGCAAAATCCGGAATTGTCTGAAAATATTCGTCTCCTGACCATCGGCACAGGATTAATGCTGGAAAGAAGCATGGCATATCTGCCGGAAGATTGGGAAAAGCACCCACCCTGCCAGCAGATAAACTGGAATGGCCCGGGCCGGAATGAGGTTTATACAAATTCACGATTTGATAGCATGTGGTGGCTGGAAATGAACTGGACCTATGAGGGAATGTTCCGGGGCGAGGAACCGGCTGAAATGTTTACAAAACTTACAGAATATGGCCGTATGGGAAAGCATATCAAAGCGGTGGTCAAAAATCATGATTGGGCGCAATATTTCCGGGTGGGCGATACCCCAAGCGTACTTTATGTCATTGATCCGGGCCATGATTTGGATGATCCTACCGAACCCAGCTGGGCTGGAAAATTTACCAAACCCTTTCCCACCGGACGACCAAATTACTATACCGATTTCAGCGGCGATGTGGAATGGGATTACGCTAATCCCTGTGCCACCTGGGAAAATCACGAACAAGTCTTGGAGATCGCCGTCAAAACCCTATTGGATAACAGGCAAGCCATGTATGAGGCGTTAATTCAGAAATTAAATGCACTTTATTCAACAAAATCGAAGCAGGAATAAACAGTACTCGTCAATTATTTACATAATCAAAAAACTTCTATTATCCGGTATCATAAAAAATACAGAAAAAATACAAAAATTTGATTTTTACCACACATTACCATATCTTGTATATAGTATAAAAAAATTATTTTTTTGACAATTATTATTAATTATAACGTTTAAAAATAAGGAATGAAAAAAATGCATGGTATAGGACATGGCTGGACAATAGGTTTTGGTTGGTTATTTGGATTAGCCATAATAATTGTATTAGCATTATTAATCATTAAGATGTTTAATTACCGGGTATCGGCGCATGATAAAGAAAAAACATCTCTCGATATCTTGAAAAAACGATATGCAAAAGGTGAAATTGACGAAGAACAATTTGAAAAACAGAAACAGAAACTAAAAGAATAAAAAAACTAACATGGACCACAAAGATAAAAACAACGACCATTCTGAGAATTCAGAATCCCATGAGAATCATCATGAAATGATGAAAGAAAATTTTAAAAAGCGGTTCTGGATCTCGCTGATTATTACATTACCAATTCTGATATTATCGCCATTGGTACAGCGCCTGGCAGGCTACGAAATCACATTTCAATATAGTAATTATCTTCTTTTTGCGCTTTCCACAGCAGTTTACTTCTATGGTGGATGGCCTTTTATTACCGGCTTGCTGGATGAGGTAAAAGATAAAAAGCCGGGAATGATGACCCTGATAGGAGTCGCCATCACGGTTGCCTGGGCCTATAGTTCAGCCACCACTTTTGGTGTAAAAGGGAGCACCTTTTTCTGGGAACTTGCCACGCTGATCGACATCATGTTGCTGGGACATTGGATCGAAATGAAATCCGTGATCGGAGCCTCTCAATCATTACAAAAACTGGTGGAGATGATGCCGACCAGGGCCAATAAATTGGTTAATGGTGACACAAAAGAGGTCGCTGTTGATGAATTGACAGAAGGGGATAAAGTTCTGGTGAAACCCGGAGAAAAGATCCCGGTTGACGGTATAATCACAGATGGTAACAGTCAAATTGATGAATCCATGGTAACTGGTGAATCAAAACCGGTAAAAAAAGGTCAGGAAGAAAAAGTTATTGGCGGAACGATCAATGGCAAAAGTTCTTTGACCGTTGAAGTAGAACAGACCGGAGAAGACGCCTACCTCAGTAAAGTAATCCATATGGTAGAAGAAGCCCAGAACGAAAAATCTAAAACTCAAAACCTTGCGGATAAAATCGCTTTTTGGTTGACAATAATATCGTTAACAGTTGGTTCCGGCACCTTGATTGTTTGGTTACTAATCGGGCGTCCTTTTGTGTTCGCGTTAGAGCGGATGGCCTCTGTTATGGTCATCACCTGTCCGCACGCCCTGGGACTGGCAGTCCCTCTTGTGGTCGCAATCTCCACGACCATGTCCGCAAAACAGGGATTATTGATCAGAAATCGCACCGCTTTTGAAAACTCCCGCAAAATAACCTTACTTGCCCTCGATAAGACAGGTACTTTAACAAAAGGAAATTTTGGTGTCACCCGCTATGAGTCTCTGGTTGACCGGTATGATAAAACCGATATTCTGAAATACGCCGGCGCCCTTGAAAAACAGTCGGAACATCCTCTTGCGATCGGTATTATGAACAAAATTGAAGAAGAGAATATCGACCTGCCAACAGCGGAAAACTTTAATTCCATAACCGGGAAAGGCGTCGAAGCCAAAATTCAGGATAAGCAGGTAAAAGTTGTCAGCCCTGAGTATATTAAAGAAAAAGATATTGATGTTCCGGACACAATTGGTGATAATGAAATGGAAACAATTATATTCCTCCTCATTGATGACGAATTATGCGGATTTATCGCCATGGCAGATGAGATTCGCGAAGAATCCTATGAAGCCGTCAAAGTATTAAAGAAGAACGGAATAAAGTTGCATATGATGACCGGAGACAATGAAACAGTAGCCAAAAGTGTCAGTGAAGAATTAGGACTCGATGGATATGTTGCGAATATACTACCCGATGAAAAACACGATAAAATAAAAGAATTTCAGAAAAATGGAGAGTTTGTCGCCATGACCGGTGATGGCATCAATGACGCTCCCGCCCTGGCCGCGGCTGATGTGGGCATTGCAGTGGGAAGCGGAACTGATGTGGCTGCTGAAACTGCTGACATTATATTAGTCAATAGTAATCCCAAAGATATTGCCTCCCTGATTGTTTTTGGCAAGGCTACTTACAAAAAAATGATCCAAAATTTTGTCTGGGCGACAGCCTATAATGTGGTTGCGATACCACTGGCCGCCGGTATTTTGATTGGCTATGGCATATTGATCAGTCCGGCACTGGGCGCATTACTAATGAGTCTCAGTACGGTTATTGTTGCTATCAATGCCCAATTATTGAAAAAGCAAGCGTAATATATTCAACGTGAATTCGATCTAAGAAAACTGCTTACTTTTTATCAGTTTCACAACCTCCTGCCCCCTTATCCGGGGAGGACACTAGTTGATAACCTCTTATTTGTTTAGACCTTATCAATTTAATGTCATCGATTTTTTAGCGAGTTCTCCCTAAAAAGACAGTGGGTATAAAACAAAAAATCAAAGTAAAAATCCTTAGATCAAATTCACATTATTTATTGACTGAATCTCTAGCGATCTGTACCAATTTTTTCAATATCTTTTTCGATATCACTCAAGAGGCTTTGGAATTTATTCTTGATCTGTTGCCACTCCTCTGTTGATTCATCTTTCAGGCTTTCAATTTCTTTTTCCAGCTTATTGGCTTTATATTGTAATGCTTCCAGTCTTTCCTCGAGGTCTTTGTCCTCTTTAGAATTGGCTAGTTTGCCTTTCAACGTTTCAATTTTCTGATCGATTTTATCCAACAATTCGATCATACTTTCTTTAGCATTTTCTTTCATACCTTCACGCTCTTTTTCAAAAATTTCGCTGATGGTTTCACCGATATCATTCAGTTCGGACTTTAATTCGTCAATCTCCTCACGGCGTTCTTTTTCTGTGTTAGATGTTTCCTTTTCCTTGTTGCAAGTAGCAGCAAAAATCAACAAAAAACTTAAAAGTACAATCAGTATTAATTGGGTTTTCTTCATCGTTTTCTCCTTCTTAAATTAGAATTAAAATTAATTGTTATCACAACTGGCCTTAGATATTCATAAATATATTAGTCATTATTATTAAATTTTTCAATTGTCATTAAAATATATTAAATGATCTCTCAAATACTACTTATATGATAATAGAAAAAAATTTGTAACTACTCAGGTATGTTTTAGGCTCCTGTAACAGACAATTCCTTGTAAGAAAGTACCTGAATAATTACAAAAATTTTTATCTAATCACAACTTTTTTAATTGCGCTGGGTCTTAGCACTGTTTTTAAAAAAAAGAGGAAAATGATCAACATTACCAGGTGGCCACCAATTTTCTTGGCTCTGCCTATGTGGGCCAAGAAAAACTCTGCTGCGGTACAACAATGTTTTTGATGTAATTCAAAAGCATGAAGGTAACTACTCAGGTATGTTTTAGCCTCCTGTAACAGACAATTCCTATTGTCTGTTTTTCTGCCATTTTTATAAAAACCGGATAATAGGAATTATCCTTTACAGTAAGAAAGTACCTGAGTAGTTACGCATGAAGATATATCCACGGCCACCATAACCGCAGCCCTAAAGTCCGGTGCTCAAAACAGCATTCATTCCATTACTATGTACATCTTTGTCTGTGTTCTGAAAACAGCAGATATATGGATTTATAATTTTGGTGATTTCGAAAATGCGGTAAAAATTTAATCTTCAGGAAGAGATAACCAAAGGGACAAAGGAATACCACCTGGTTGATCTTTTTGAGAATAATCAAATTCCGATCCTTACATTGGGTACCGGTAAAAAATCAAATTTTTATTATAATTTTGTCTTGATTATCTTAACTTCGTTATAATAAATTGCAAAAGCACAAGTTTATAACTCAAAAACCGGGGGAATAACTATGCGTTTAAAACCATCCAATTTGCTTTATGATGTTGATGAAAAGCCACCATTTCATATCAGTATCGTATTGGGAATTCAGCATATCTCTGTATTTTTTGTGGGATTGATTTTTCCGGTGGCAATTATTCATCTGTTGGGTGATTCCATTGACGCGGTAACGGCGCGGGGATATGTCAGCCTGACCATGATCAGCGGCGCCATCATCACTGTTTTACAAGCCATGAAAAAAACATTCGTTGGTTCCGGCTACCTGATCCCTTCGGTAGCAGGTCCCTCCTATTTATCCGCCAGTATGATTGCTGCCACAGTTGGCGGCCTGCCATTGATTATGGGAATGACAGCTTTTGTCGGGGTTATTGAGATGCTGTTTTCCAGGATCATGCACAAAATCCGCTTTCTCTTCCCGCCCGAAGTTACCGGCGTGATCGTAATGATGGTGGGTATTGTGGTAGTTCCTCTGACAATGAAAAGTTTTTACGGATTAAGCCCGGGAATGACGCAGATAAATACTTCTTCAGTAATTGTCGGGCTAATAACCCTGGGAACCATGATCATTTTGAATCTTTACGGCAGTAAGCAACTAAAACTCTACACAGTGCTGATCGGAATGGCTGTCGGTTATATTCTTTCATATTTTTTCAACTTGTATGAACCGGTTGCCATTGAAAAATTTCAAAATACACCGGTTTTTGCTTTTCCGAGAATCACCGGTTGGCATCTGGCCTTTGATATAAAACTCATGATCCCCTTTACTGTGGCTGCAATTTGCTCCACTTTTAAAACCATTGGCGATATTACCACCACACAGAAAGCCAATGATGCCAACTGGAAACGAACGGATATGACCTCGGTTTCCGGAGGAATTTTAGCTGACGGTTTAGGTGGTCTGGTTCCTGGTTTGTTAGGTGGATTTGGCCAGTCAACCTCTTCGTCCAATATCGGTCTGTCCATTGCAACCGGTTCCACCAGCCGGATAATCGCCCTGTTTTTTGGCGTAATCCTGACAATAATTGCTTTCCTGCCCAAAGTGGCGGAAGTTTTCCTGCTTATGCCGAAGCCGGTGATCGGTGCAACACTGATATACTGTGTCGCCTTTATGATTGTTACCGGCATGCAGATCATTACATCACGGATGCTTGATGCGCGTAAAATTTTTGTGGTGGGTATTTCTATCATTGTGGGATTGAGCCATTTCTTTCTAAAAGATATCTATGATCAGTTTCACAGTTTCATTCGCCCTGTGTTCGCGTCAAGCTTATCTTTGGCCACCGTAACTGCGCTGGTACTCAACACCTTGCTACGGTTCGGCACTAAAAACAGGCAATCCGTTACGCTGAAGCCCAATGATGATTTTGCCACCAAAATGCTTCAATTTCTGGATGAAAAAGGCGGCTTGTGGGGCGCACCACCAGCAATCATTCACAAAATCGGCAGTGCCCTGATCGAGTTCAATGAAATATTTATTGGCACTAATATTATGGATGAGGAGGAAGTCACTATTGGGTTTGTCTATGATGAATTTTTTATTGATGTTTATATCAATTATACAGGCAAGAGGATAGAATTCAACCGGAAAATGCCTACACCTGATGAAATATTGAAAGAGGATGGTACTATTAAACTGGCGACCTTTATGTTTCGCAAGTATCCCGACAAAATCAAAGCAATTTCAAAAGGAAATCAGCAACAGATCAAATTGCACTTTGATAATTAAATCATGAAACTGTAAGCAAAGTGATATTATACATTTTTATAAAAATATTCTACAGGATGATAGCACTGGAGATAAAAAATGGAAAAACGATCCCCTGACATATCAATCATTGCTGCTGTATCGGAGAATAGGGTCATCGGCAATGGTTCCGAGATACCCTGGCATATTCCCGGTGAGCAAAAACGATTTAAAGAATTAACCACCGGCAACACAATAATCATGGGCCGGAAAACATATGATTCGATTGGAAAAGCTCTGCCTGACCGAACCACCATTGTCATGTCGAGGGACAAAAATCTCACACTGCCGGATTGCACTGTTGTCAATAGCTTAGAGGAAGCCCTGGATTTAACATCAAAAGAACCGGAAATTTTCATCGCCGGGGGCGCGGAAATTTATCAGTTATTTATGCCCCTGACAACCACGATATATCTGACCATTGTCAAAATAAAGGTTCATGGCAATAAATATTTCCCTAAAATCGGTGCTGATTTTGTAGCGGTCTATTCGGAAGAAAAAAATGGTACCATTCCTTATGTCTATAAAACACTGAAAAGAAACATTTGATCCTGCGAGGTTATCTAAATCCTCCGGGGATTAAATATCATCAGTAGCCGATAAATCCCGGCATTTTTTCAACCATTATTCATA
>CAZCHS010000039.1:0-26406 GCA_964498725.1 uncultured bacterium
TTATTCTTAAATCAAGAAAGTGAATAGATAAATTGTGAACTTGATTTTGAAATGATGATTAGCGATTGCCGATTAGCGATTTTTGAGGTTTTTGGGGACGATGCCCACACCTTTAAAATCAGCAATCATCAATCGTTATTCTTAAATCAAAAAAGCAGATCATTAGAAAAACTAAATGAGCTACAATGTAAAACTTGACATATTTGAGGGCCCCCTGGACCTGCTCCTTTTTTTCATTCAGCGGGATGAGATCAATATTTATGATATTCCCATTTCCGCCATTACAAAGGAGTATCTGGAATATGTTGAGATAATGCAGCAGATGAAACTCTCCATTGCCGGTGAATTTCTGGAGGTGGCGGCTATACTGATGCGAATCAAGGTCAAAATGCTGCTGCCCAACGAAAAAAATGAGGAAGACGAGATCGAAGATCCCAGAACAGAATTGGTGGATATGCTGCTGGAATACAAAAAATACAAACTGGCAGCCTCTGAACTGCGCAACCGGGAAAGCGCGCAAATTGGTTTTCAAAAACCAAGGGTCTATACAGAAAATGTCGAGCCTGACCATGAACCGGACTTGTCTGAGCTCTCAATCTATGACATCGGTTTGATTTTTAAAAAAGTGCTGAAGAATATGCCCGATACTCAAAAATATGAAATCAAGCGGGTAAAAATTACCATCACCAAGCAAGTGAATTTTATCAAAGAATTTATGACCGCCAATAATCGCTTTAGTTTTAAAAAATTAACAGAGCGGATCGATAGTAAAGTTGAAGTCATCGCAACCTTTTTGGCCGTATTGGAAATGATCAAAAGCGGCCTGATCAAAGTAATGGAAGACCGGGAAGAACAGGAATTATGGATTCAGAAGGCATAGAATATATCAAATCCGAAAAGCAGGCCATCATCGAATCACTTTTGTTCAGCGTTGAAGAGCCTCTGACCCAGAACCAGGTTGACCAGTGCTTTGCTGAAAAAGTTGATTTGGCGGAAATATGTCATGAATTAAACCGTTTTTATGAAGCCACCCAAACCCCCCTGAAAATTCAGAATCTCGCTAATGGTTATCAAATCCGCGTGACAGACCAATATACGGATTATATGGTTAAACTGGAAAGCAGCCGGATCCAGGCGAAATTAACTGATTCGGCACTGGAAGTACTATCTATTATCGCTTACAAACAACCTTGTACAAAATCAGAAATTGATTCTATTCGTGGTGTCAGTTCCTATCTGAAAACTTTATTGGAAAAGGATTTGATTGAAATCACGGGACGTGTCAGCGGCCCGGGACGACCGCTGCTTTATGGAACAACAAAAAAATTTTTGGAATATTTTGGCCTCAACTCACTGGAGGCCTTACCCCGAATGAAAGAATTGGAACAAATTATTAATGAAGAAACAGGAAAAGAAGACCAACAAAATCAGACTGAATAAATATCTCTCCCTTTGCGGGGTCGGTTCAAGACGAACATGCGATGATTATATCGAACAGGGACTCATTCGGGTCAATGGTGAAGTCTGTCGTGAATTCGGATGCCGGGTGGATAATAATGACACGGTTGAGTTCCGGAATAAAATTGTCAAACCGGAAGAAATTGTCTATGTCGCCCTGAACAAACCGGTTGGTGTGGTCACCACTCTTGATGACCCCGAAGGCCGTCCGACAGTGGCAGATTACTTCAAAAATTTACCCTTTATTAAACCGGTGGGCCGACTGGATTATAATACTTCGGGCATACTGATCTTAACCAATGACGGCAATCTTCACTATAAACTGACCCATCCAAAATTTCAGATACCAAAATTATATCACGTAACAGCGAAAGGTCGTGTTGATAATGATATTTTGGACACAATTAAGCAGGGTGTTCGGTTGGATGACGGTAAAGTGGCCACGGGATTGATCAAAGAAATGACATATTCAAAGGGAAAAACCGAGATAATATTGGAATTACGGGAAGGAATTAACCGTGAAATTCGCCGGATTTTCGAAAAATTGAATTATCAAGTCCTTTCGTTGGACCGCATTGAATTTGCCGGTATTAAAAAATCTCCTCTAAAAATTGGCGAATGGCGCTATTTGAGCAAGAATGAAATCGCCCAATTATATAAATATTAATAAATAAAGGAAAAAGGATTGATTTTATTAAAATCTAAAACTAAATTTCGAAGCTATTTGAAAGGTGACTTATGGGAAAGATAATTGCGATTGACGGCCCTGCCGGGTCCGGGAAAAGCAGTACCGCACGGGAAGTTGCAAAACGATTGAATTATGTTTATGTTGATACCGGCGCAATGTATCGTGCCGTAACATTAATGGTAATCGAAAAAAACATTGATATAAATGATGAAGAGCGAATTGCCGAAGAAGCGCGCAACCTGAACATCCATTTCAAATGGATTAACGATCAGCACCATACCTTTCTGGGAGATCGTGATGTGAGTAAAGATATTCGCACCAAGGAAGTAGCTAATCTGGTAAGTCCGGTGTCGGTCATTCCGGCAGTCAGGGAACATCTGGCAGACTTGCAGCGGCAAATGGGTGAATCGCAAAATATAGTGATGGAAGGCCGCGATATTGGCACCAATGTTTTTCCCGATGCCGATTTTAAATTTTATATGATCGCTGATGTCTATGTCAGAGCAAAACGACGCATCAATGATTACCGGATAGTCGGCCAGGAAATTGATATCGAAGAAATTGCCGAAGAAATTCGGAACAGAGATAAAATCGATTCCTCCCGTTCCCATTCACCGCTAAAAAAGGCTGACGACGCCATAGAAATTGATACTTCCACCTTAAAATTTGACGAACAGGTGGAATTGATCATAGAAAAGATCCGTAAAGGATAAAATTGTATAACTTTTAACCCAAAACTAAGGAATTTTGTTAATGAGTGAAGAAAAAAAACTAAACCAAAAACCTTCCGATGAGGTTGCTGAAAATAAATCAGAAGAAACTGTGGAAAAACAACCCACAGAAGAAACTGTGGAAAAACAAACTGCAGAAGAAACAACTGCAAGCAATACCCCGGAAGTTAATGAACCAGACGTAAGTGAAACAGCAGAACTAATTAAAGACACGCAGGAAGCAACCAATCAAACCGTTGTTGATGCTGAAGAATTAAAGGAAGCGGCGGCAGAAGAAACTGATGATGAAACTGCCGACAAACCATTAAAAGATAAATTCGATACAGAATTAGTTAAAACCGGTCCTTTAGCAGAAGAGATCAAGGTGATCAGCAAAGATGACCTGAAAGACGATACACAACTTCTGCTGGAAAAAGAACTGGAAAAATATGAAAAATCACTGAAAAATGTTACTCAGGATGAACGGATCATGGGTAAAGTTGTTGCCGTTACTGACAATGATATTTTACTGGACATTGGTTTTAAATCCGAAGGTGTTGTAGAATTAAATGAATTTGCCGAAGGTGAAGTGCCAAAAGTTGGTGATGAAATCGAAGTTTATGTGGAACAGCTGGAAGATGAAGACGGTGAAATGATCCTGTCCAAACGGAAAGCCGATTTCATGCGTGTTTGGGAACGCGTCAAAGATATGTATAACAACGATGAAGTGGTTGAAGGCAAAATCAAATCCAGAATCAAAGGCGGTATGGTCGTTGATATTATGGGTATTGACGCCTTTCTGCCCGGTTCACAGCTGGATGTCAGACCGGTAACGGATTTTGACGCCTATGTGGGCAAAACTTTTGAATACAGAATCGTTAAACTCAGTGAACTGCGAAAAAATATTGTATTGAGCCGAAAAATATTGCTGGCTGAAGACCTGAAAGAAAAACGCGATGAATTACTGTCCAAAATCAAAGTGGGCGATGTGCTCACCGGTAAGGTCAAAAATATTACCGATTTTGGTGTCTTCGTTGATCTCGGCGGCCTGGACGGTCTGTTACATATTACCGACCTGTCATGGGGCAGAATCAATCATCCGCGTGAAGTCGTAAATCTGGATGAAGAAATCGAAGTAAAAGTAATTGATTATGATGAAAAGAAACAGCGTGTATCGCTGGGTCTGAAACAGTTGACTCCCCATCCCTGGGAAGGAATTGAACAGAGATACCCGGTGGATTCCGTTGTAACCGGTAAGATCGTAAACATTGCTAACTACGGTGTTTTTGTGGAACTGGAAAAAGGTGTTGAAGGCCTGATCCATATCTCTGAAATATCCTGGACAAAACATATCAAACATCCTTCTGAAGTATTTCAGATGGGCGAAGAAGTGGAAGCCAAAGTGTTGGCTATTGACACCGAAGAACGTAAAATTTCACTGGGTTACAAACAGCTGGAACCAGACCCATGGGAAAGCATCGACGAAACCTATGATGTTGGTGTGATCACCGAAGGAACTGTCAGCAACATTCGCCCCCACGGATTTTATGTGACACTAAAGGATAATATTGATGGTTTTGTAAAAATCGAAGATATGTCCTGGGTGAAAAAACTTCGCCATCCCAAAGAAATGGTTAAAAAAGGCGATACTGTCAAAGTAAAAGTTTTGGAACTTTCCAAAGATGACAGAAAAATCGTTCTGGGCATGAAACAGATCCATGATAATCCCTGGACAGACGCTGACAAACTTTTTGTTGAAGGCGCAATTGTCGAAGGTGAAGTCAAAAAAATCGCTTCCAAACTGGTGATTGTAAAATTGCAGAATGATCTGGAAGGTATTGTTCCACTGAGTGAATTTCCAAAAGATCAGCGAAACAATGTCAAAGATGTGATTCAGAAAGGTGATAAAATTCAGTTGAAAGTTATTGAACTGGATATCAACGAATCAAGAATCGTTCTATCCAGACAGCAGGCAATTCCAAAACCGAAAAAGACCAAGAAAGCCAGCCAGGCACAACAGTATATTTCCAATCAGGAGAGTACCGGTGAAACCATTGATATTCCACAGGACATTATCAATAAAATAGCCAAGGCTGAAGAAGACCAGGCGGAAAAAGCAGTACAGGCAGAACAAGCAGAAAAAGCGGAAAAAGCGGAAGTGAAAGAAGAACCAAAAGAAGAACCAAAAGAAGAAAAAGCAGAAGATAAAAAAGAGGCTAAGCCAGAAATAGCGGCAGAAGCCAACGCCGAAGAAAAAGAAGAGTCAAAAGAGGAACCTGCTGAAGAGGAACCTCAAAAAGATGAAGCTTCCGACACAAAGGAAGAAGAAACCAAAGAAAAATAATCATTTAATAAAGCAATGATTTATTTTAATAAAGGGGCTTGTTTCTTTCAGGCCCCTTTATTATTTTCACCACAATGAAAAGCAAAAAAAAACCATATAAACCCGGCAAAAAAAGTAATCTGGTAGATGTTTTTTACCTGATAAGGAAATCCTTACTCAATGATTTAAAAATTAAAATTTTCGCCCTTTTTTTTGCCATTATTATATGGATCTATACCATATTAGGTAATCAATATACCCATCCCTTTCAGGTGCCACTGGATATCATCAACATTGTCGAGGGAAAAACACTCAAAGAACCGGTACCGGACAAGATTACAGCGGAATTTACCGGCAAAGGCAGTGAACTGGTTTTTCTATATCTCGCCCCTATTTCCGGATTTAAATTCCAACTTGACCTGCAGAATATCAAATATTTTTACGACTTCGACCTGATGGAATATTACCAACGGTATCCGGAAAATGTAGTCCTTCCCCGCAACATGAATATTACCTTCAACAAAATCCTTCAGCCGGATTCTATCGAGGTTGAATTGGATTTTGAAAGCACACGAAAAATTCCTATCGTTCCGTTGGTAAATATTGATACGGAATCGGGCTATATTAAAATAGGAGACCTTGTTATTATACCGGACTCCCTAACTGTCACAGGGCCTAATTTTTATGTCAAACAATTAAATCAAATTTATACTGACAGCCTCAACCGTTTTGAAGTGAGTTTGCCGGTCAATGTTGATCTTCCGTTAAATTTACCAAAACTGGGAACATTAGATTTTTCCCATAATAAAGTCAATATTTATCAACGGGTCGAACAAATCGGCGAGAAGATCATAAAAGATATTCCGGTGCAGGTGAAAAACAGGGCTGATAATATTGATATTCAATTATCACCTGAAGTAATTTCTGTGAAAATATCAGCCGGATTGAGTTCACTTTCCAACATAACTGCCGATGATTTTGAGGTAATTTTTGACTATAAAAAATCCTGGCAGGCCGGCGAAAACTATTATCAGCCGGAGATTGTAAAGCCCGACGCAGTCATCGATATTATTGAAATCATCCCTGAACATCTGGATGTCAGAGTGTTAAGAGAAAGGGTCAGTAAATGAACATATTAGGCATTGAGTCCTCTTGTGACGAAACAGCCGTATCTATAATCAATGATGATGAGGTTTTAACCAGTTTGATCGCCTCTCAGGAATTACACGCTGAATATGGCGGTGTTGTACCGGAGTTTGCTTCCCGTGAACACATGAAAAATATCGATGAGCTGATCAATAAAGCTTTTCAGGATACAAACCTGAGCATTGATGACATGAACGGGATTGCAGTCACCCACGGCCCCGGTCTGATGGGCGCCTTGCTGGTGGGACTCAGCTATGCGAAAGGCTTGTCTTTTACAACAGGAAAGCCCCTGATCGGCGTCAATCACATTGAAGGACATATTATGGCCAATTTCCTGGACCACAAAGAACTCGACTTTCCGTTCTTATGCTTGCTGGTCTCCGGAGGCCATACACAGATCGTCTATGTGAACGATTTTCAGGACTATGAAATTCTGGGTAAAAGTGTAGACGACGCGGCCGGTGAAGCCTTTGACAAGGCCGCCCGAATTCTGAATCTTGGCTATCCCGGCGGCCCTATTATCGATGAAATGGCCAAAAAAGGTGATCCGAAATTCTACCGGTTCCCCCGGGCACGAATCAAAAACCGGCCCAATGACCTCAGTTTTTCCGGATTAAAGACTTCCGTGCTTTATCTTACCCGTCAAAAAGAGCAGGCCTGGATTGAGAAGAATATACATAATATTTGCGCCTCCTACCAGGAAGCCATTATCGATATGCTGCAGCAAAAAACCTTTGCCGCCCTGAAAAAACTGGATGTCAGGAAAATTGTTCTGGCCGGCGGCGTTGCCGCCAATTCCCGGTTGCGCGAAGTTTTCAGTGAAAAAGCAAAAAAACAGGGAGCAGAAATATATTTTCCCTCACTGGTTTATTGTACCGATAATGCCGCCATGATCGCGAAAACCGGCATGGAAATGCTGAAAAGAAATATGACTTCAAAACTAGACATAACTGCAACTCCCAACCTAAGATTGATTGATTAATTTATGAAAAATTTTATTCTGGACTTTTATAATCCCGACATAAAGGTTTTTTTATTATTTATTATTGTAATGGCTGTGTTATACTTTTCCTTCTGGGCCACACGCCGTAAAAAAGGAGCGCTGGCAATATTTTTGTTGCGGAGTTCTGTGCTTTTGCTTGCCCTTTTTGTTTTTTTGAAACCGGTGGTTAAATGGGAGAAAGCCCGGCAAAACAAACCAACGGTTGAATTTTGGGTAGATAATTCCCAAAGCATTCTTCAAAACCAGACTATTGATCAAAGGGAATTGATCAACCAAATTGAAGCGGCGCAAAGGAATTTCAAACAAAATAATATTCAGACCGAATTGATCGCTTTTGATTCAGAGAATCGTTCGATAGACGCACCCGGAGAACTAAACTTCGACGGTAAAGCGACCAATTTCAGTCAATTAATGACAGAAAAAGAAATTGACGCCGCGGTGCTGGTCAGCGACGGACAGGTCAATGCCGGCCAGGACCTTTATAAAATGGATTGGAGGAGTGATTATCCGGTTTACACGATCGGTATTGGCGATACAAGCAAAGAATTTGATGCTAAAATCAATAATCTCACTTTGCCACCAAAAATTAAGGAAAATGAAAAATTTGAGATTGCCGCCGAAGTGACCCTGCCCAAAGAAGCCGGAGCAACCAATATTCAATTACTCAAAAATAATGAAGTGGTTCAGTCCCGCATTGTCAATCCCGTAGATGACGCCTTTATGCAAAATGTCGATTTTCAGCTGACAGCTGACAAAGCCGGGGAACATGAATTCACCGTGCTGCTGGAAAACGACGGAGACAAAAACAGCCATAATAACTCACAAACATCACTATTAAAGGTACTGCCGGGTGATAAAGATATTTTGATCCTCTGCGGCGCGCCATCCTTTGAAACCCGCAGCCTGATGACAATTTTTCGAAAAAATGATGATTTCAATGCTACAGTCGTCTATTTTCGCAATGGCAACTTTTACCCCGAGGAGCAAGCGCTACAAGAGAACTATGATCTCGTAATAATCAGCCAGTATCCCAATAAGTCCATAACTATGCAGGAATTACAACAGGTTCAGACACTATTTAATGATAAAGCTCTTCCGGTGATTATTTATATCAACCGTCATACAGACCTGAACCGCCTGAACAACCTTGTGCAAAAACAGCTGGCTGGGAATTATAGTACAAAAACAGCCACCACCACGGTAGAGGCGAATCAACAAAATTCAGGGCATCCTGTTTTGCGGGATGTACAAGCCAATTTGGCATGGATGCAACTGCCGCCGATCCAATATGATTTTTCCAAAATTGATCTGCACAGCAGTTTTAAGCCCTTACTCGTTGCGTCGGAATTAAAGGAACAACCGGTAGTGGCAATATCCGATGACTTGTCAGCCGTACTATTTATTGGGATTGACTTCTGGCGCTGGCAAATGATGACCGATAGTCCGAACTATTCACAATTACTGCTCAATACCACCAGTTATCTGACAAGCAATACCGATAACTCAAATATTCAAATATCACCACAAAAGAAAATATTTATGGTTGGGGAAACAGTTAATTTATCAGGCTTGGTTTATGATTTACAGGGAGAAACTGTACCAAAAGCCACCGTCAGTATCGCTTTAAAAAAAGATTCCACCCTGGTTGATGAGTTTTTTCTCGACTGGGACCAGGATAATTTTAAAGGCGCTTATCTTCTAAAAACCCCCGGAGAATTCACAATGGAAATCAAAGCTAGTTCCGGCGGGCATCTAATCGGTAAAGATACAACAACTATAAAAGTAATGGAGCGGGTCCTGGAATTTACCGAAACCGGACAAAACCGTCCTTTACTCAAGTATATTGCCAGAGAATCCGGCGGTGAATTGATTACCTTTGAACAAATAAAACGCATACCGGGAACTTTGAACCGGGAACACCCTATAAAATACGAAAAGCGGGAAGTTAATTTTTACAGTAATAAACTAATCTTTGGTTTATTGCTCGGATTGCTTGTAATTGAGTGGATTATACGAAAATATTTTGGTCATTTATAATCCTTGCACTTTACCGGCAATTTATTGAAATTATTTAAAATCTATAATTTAAGTGAGTGACCTATGAGCAAAAAACGAGATGTCTATTTTATAACCGGCGGCAGTGGTTTCATCGGCAGCAATTTCATCCTCTATCTACTCGAAAAATATGATGATGAGGTGTTCATCATTAATTATGATAAACTGACCTATGCCGGTAATCCGAAAAACCTGGCTTCGGTTGAAAAAAGAGCAAATTACCGGTTCTACCAGGGCGATATTTGTGACAGAGAATTTGTCGAAAGAATATTCAATCAGTACCGCCCGGATTATGTTATCAATTTCGCTGCAGAAAGTCATGTGGACCGAAGCATCGGTAAACCGGAAGATTTTATTCGAACCGATACACTTGGCGTATTTTCACTGCTGGAAGCCTCCCGTAAGTATGAGGTAAAACGGTTTATCCAGATCAGTACCGACGAGGTTTATGGTTCGATTGAAGAAGGAAAATTCACCGAAGAATCACCGCTTTTCCCGAGCAGTCCCTATTCTGCCAGCAAAGCCGGCGGTGACCGCCTGGCCTACTCCTATTTCGTCACTTACGACATGCCGGTGATCGTGACCCGCGCGTCCAATAATTACGGCCCCATGCAATATCCGGAAAAATTGATCCCGCTCTTCATCACCAATGCCATGGATGATAAAAAACTACCCATCTACGGCGATGGTAAAAATGTCCGCGACTGGTTATATGTCAAAGACCACTGCTCAGCCGTGGAATTTATCCTGCGCAATGGCAAAGACGGTGAGATCTATAATGTTGGTGGTAACTGCGAAAAAGAAAACATGGAAATTACACAGGAAATTCTCAAAGCCACCGGCAAAGATGAATCACTTATCAAATACGTAAAAGACCGGGCCGGCCATGACCGTCGTTATGCGCTTGATGATACCAAACTGGAAAAACTGGGCTGGCAGCGGGAATACGATTTTGCAACCGGTATGAAATTAACCGCTGATTGGTATAAAAATAATCGCCACTGGTGGGAACCGCTGAAAAGCGGTGAGTACCTGGAATTTTATAAGAAACATTATGGGGAAGAGTTGTAAAAATACTCTGAAATAAACAGGAAAACCAATGATGCGTACCATAACTATAAATATTAACAATGATAAATTATTTGAAAAGGTTTTCTGGTTGCTGGAACATTTGAAAAAAGATGGCCTGGAAATTGTTTCAAAGGAAGATATCGATGATTTAAAACTGTTAAAAGCAACCAGACACGAAGATTCAATCCCATTTGAAGAGTATTTAAAAAATGAAAATCCGCATTCGTAGAAGTGCACGCAAAGACCTCAGCAGAATTGACTGTGATTATAAAAAGAGAATTCATAATAAAATACCTGTATGGAATTTGAAGATAAGTGAGTAAATAAAACATTTTTTTCATACTTTTGTGTATCGTATATTTTACCGATTTTTTGAACATTAAGAGACATTGATAAAGGGGGTATTGTGAAATATCGCAACATATTATTGACTATTCTCATTATGGCAAGTATTCTGGCGGGCCAGAATATTGACCGCTTCGGCAGACAGCGGGAAACAGCGCTGGAATTTTCGACGACGGATAAGAAAAAAAGTCTGCTGGATAAATCAAATAAAATGGAATTATCCCAACCGGAAACCATGCTGACAACACCAATAGAAAGAGCAATTGACCCGGAGTCCTATATTGTTGGTCCCGGTGATCAATTTGGTATCAATATTAATTCAATAGAACCTTTAAATTTTATCATTAATGTCGGCCCCACTGGAGATATATTAATCCCAACGGTCGGTGTTGTAAATATCAATGGAAGAAGTCTTACAAATGCAATTGTAACTATTAAAAATTTTGTAATAAAGGAAGGCTATAAAACCGCAGATGTTTATGTAACTCTTCTGAATATCAGAACTTTTAAAATCCAAATTTCAGGCGCTGTCAATGAGCCCGGATTTTACCAGGTAACCCCCTTTACACGACTAGATGAAATCATTGATATGGCCATGGACTTTCATCCCTTTGCGAAAGAAGATTCGATTGCTATATTAACCGATCACAGTAATAAAACTATTATTGATTATACAAACTACCTTTTCAAAGGCAATCTGGACAACAACCCTAGTTTTTTAGAGGGTGACAGAATATTTATTCCTTTCGATGAAAATATCGGTGTTGATATTGAACCTGATGAAATCATTGATATTTACACAGAAAAAGGAGTCTCTGTCAATGGCTTTGTCAATGTTCCCGGCAGTTATAAGTTTTTCCCCGGCTATACCTGCGCGGATTATGTGGGTCTGGCCGGCGGCAACAGCCTGGAGGGCAATGTCAACCGCGCGGTAGTTAAACACCTGGACGGTACTGTGGAAAAAGGCCCTGATGTAAAAATCCAACGTGGCGACCTGATCATCGTGCCAAGGTCTTTGACACAATGGATGGTGGGAAATAGTTCGATTTTTCAAATTATCGCATCGCTGGCAGGGATTTATATGTCCTATCTGGCTGCGACGAAATAAATTCATTTTGGAGAACATAAAATATGTCTAATAAAAAAGAGTATTATAGTTTGTGGAATCTAATCTGGCAACGAAAGTATTTTATCATTTTAACAGTTTTTATTATATCCAGTGTAACTGTCGGTTTATCTTTTTTTCTGCCAAAATGGTATAAATCAAGAACTGTAATTTTAGCGCCAACTTCTGATGGATCAGCACTTGGTGCTATGAGTGCCATTGGAAATCTCGGGTTGAATGTCGGTGGAATATTTGGTAGTAATGAGAATATGTTCAGATATATAACAATATTAAATAGTCGTACACTTCAGGAAAAAGTTGTTAAAAAATTTAATCTAAAACAAAAATATGAATGTGAATATATCGAAGATGCCATACAAAATCTGTCTGAAAATTTAACCAATGAAATTGGTGACGAAAATCAGCTAATTATTAATATGCTTGATACAGATCAGGACAAAGTTGACGATATGCTGGACTATATACTTTTTTGTCTCGATTCAATAAACATAAACCTGAGTACTTCAAGAGGAAAACTTGAAAGAAAATTTATGGAAGGTAGAATTGAAATGGTCATGGATAGTATCCGTTTTTATGGTAATAAATTGGCCGAATTTCAAAAGGATAAAAATATTTTGAGTATTCCTGACCAGGTGAAAATTGGTGTCGAAAATATTGCACTGCTCCAATCCCAAGTCATCATTAAAGAAATTGAATATAAAGTAGCAAAGAAATCTTTAAAAGAAAATGATCCAAGATTAATTCCGCTAAAAAAAGAACTGAACTTATTACGAGAAAAATTCAATGAACAGGAAAATCATCAAAATACCAGCGACGTTTTTCTTGACTTAAAAAAAATTCCGGAATGGTCTGTAAAAATCGAGGAATATAAAAGGAAAATCGAATACTATACAACGCTGTTAAGATTTTTAGGGCCTCAATATGAACAAAGTATTTTAGAAGAAAGAAAAGACATTTCAACTTTCCAGGTTCTGGATAGACCAAATCAGCCCAATAAAAAAGCAAAACCGCAAAGATTACTTATTTTAATAGTTGCAATGGTTATCTCTACACTAATATCAATGTATTATGTTTACTGGCGTGAGATCGTAAAAGATAAAAAACTGACATAAGTTTCAGGCTGATGAAATTCAGGATAACCAAATATATTGATGATAGTCTAAGTTTCTTATTATTTCCGCTGATTTGGATAACCAATAATATTGAATTTTTTTTTACCACCGTACTTACTATTGTATTATTATCCCAGACTAACTTTGCCTTAAGTGAATCTTTGGGATTAGTAAAATACGGAGCAATTTTCGGATTTATTGTTTTGGAATTATTATTAGTTTGGATGATTGTACTAAGTGATGATTCCACAAGTTTTTTCAAACAATTGAAACAGTGGTCTTTATTATATATTTTTATTTTTTATACTCTTTTAACATCTCTAATATCTATTAGTCTTTTAGCCAGTTTAGCCGCCATACTTCTGTTTTTTTGTTTAATTTTAATGACGACTGGAATTGTTCCTTTCTTTGCAGACAACGAAAGAAAAAGAGACAGGTTTTTATTTTCTATTTATATTTTTATCAATATTATTGTGTTTATTAATCTGTTTATTTACATTTTTATTCCCTCGATGTCGTATACAACCCATATCTATACAAGATTCATGGGAATTTTTGACAATCCAAACACCATCGGGATGTTTAATTATATTTCTATATCAATTGTCACCTATTTTTTTATTATCAAAAATTCCCCGAAATGGCGTTTTTATAATCTATTTTTAATTGGAGTTATCATTGCACAAATCATCCTTTCTTTTTCACGTTCCAGTGCATTGGGATTAGCAGTTTATTTTTTAGTCATTTGTTTTTTTTATAATAAAAAACTTTTCAGAATTGGTCTCTTTTTAGGAATTACATTCACAATAATTATTGTATTGTCCCCCACTTTACTAAATTTACTCAGACTAGCCTCTGATCCCTTTTCTCTGCGGGATATTTTATGGAAAATTGGTATGCAGGCCTGGAGTACAAATAAAATTTTCGGCACAGGCTATGGTACCACAAGCATTATCACCAATAGTCCTTTTGAATTTATTCGGCACGGACTGACTTTTTATTTACTGGGAAAACATTTTCACAATATTTATGTTGAAGTTTTAGTGGAGACCGGTATCGTTGGTTTTACAATATTTATATCCATAATCGTCTATATATTTCAAAAAACAATCACCAAGATAAAAACCAGTGATAACGTCCATAGTCTTCATCTTTTAAATATCTACCTTAGCTTATATTTCGCTGTATTATTTCAGAGCGCATTTGAAAGTTTTCTGTTGTCGCCAGGAAATGTGTCCAGTATTATTTTCTGGACCTTAACAGGCCTTGTTTTATCACATAGAGAAAAGGTGATGTATTGAAAATTCCCAAATTCATTCAGTCCCTAAGTATTGTTACAATTGGTGTGTTATTGGGAAAGTTTACAGGTTTCTTTAAACATCTTTTTATAGTTAAAATATTTGGCGTCTCTCTGGAATCGGATTCTTTCTTCATAATCAATAATATTTCGGAATTATCGGTTAATATTTTATTGTCGGGAATAATTACAGGTGCTTTTATTCCCCTGGCAGGTGAGCTTTTTGTCAACAATAGAGATAAATTTAAAACTTTTGTGAGCAGTGCATTTTTTGTTTTCGGCACAACCTTTTTTTGTATTTCTGTACTTTTTTATATTTTTGCAATTCCCTTATCGAAATTACTTGCATCCGGGTTCAGTGCTGACCAGACAATACTAATCGCTCAGTTGATTAGAATATTATCGCCTGGATTATTCTTTATTTCACTGGCAGCCATAAGCAGGGGAATTTTACACATCAATGATAAATTTGCGGTACCTTCCTTTGGATTATTGATCTCAAATTTAACAGTCATTTTTACAACTTGGTTTTTTCATGAAAAACTTGGAATCTATGCACCGGCCATCGGTACATCATTAGGATTTTTCTTTTGGTTTTTGGTGCAGTGGCCTGGCACATTTCAACTTATGAGTATTCAACTAAAATTGACTTCCAATTTGTCAAAATTATTAAAGTTTTCAATTCCTTCAGTAGGTATTCTTTTTTTCTCAAATATTATTTTTATCCTCGAAAAAACCTTTGCTTCAAATTTTCATCCGGGAACAATTACTGAATTGAACATGGCATTTCGGACATCTAATGTATTTTCAAGCCTGTTGGTAATTCCATTGGGAACAGTGCTTTTACCCAAATTATCAAAAAAATATAATCGAAAAAATCTATCTGAATTTATACAGATAGTAAAAAATTCTGTAGAACTGATTAGTTATATCATTCTGACTTTTTTGATTTTTTTGGTTATAAACAGCCAATGGATCATCCAGATTTTATGGAGTAATGAGACAAGTATCAATACGATCAATGTTTCTCAATATTTAATAATTTATACAATTGCAATTTCTTGCTTATTTTATTACATAATTCTGAACCGGATATTCTTTGCAATGCAAAAATTACAGTATTTGGTTATTTCAAATTTTCTGGGCTTTATAGTTTATTTATTAATCATATTTCTATTGAAAGATATCTTTCAAGTTATTGTATTTCCTTACGCATTTTTAGGATATGCAATCACTGTTATTTTATATTTAGGGCTTATTTTTAATTTTAAATTATTTAAAACAAAAAGAATTGATCTGGATTTTAAAAATATTATTATCAATTTCAGTTATACCATGCTGGTGATATTGCTTTATCTGGCAATTAAAAAATTTATGTTCTTTTTTTGGATAAATTTTTTATATTCCTTCATAGCAATTGTAATCTTTTTTATATTTCAAAAGTCAAAAATTATCAGGCTTTTTAGAATTGATGGAGAAACTACATGATTATAGCGATGAATGCTATATCCGCAAAAACCGGTGGAATCTATACTTACACAAAAAATTTAATTAAAGAATTTCAAAACTATAAAGAACACTCTTTTCATATCTGGGTACCACAAGACAGTGATTTTGAAAGTGCTGCCAATGTGACTATTCATAAATGTGAGGCATCAGAAAAGGGGATTTTCCAACGAGTACTTTATGAGCAGTTTAAATTTCCAAAAGAGTTAAAAGGGATTTGTGCTGAAGTGCTTTTTTCTTCTGCAAATTTTGGTTTGATAAAGAGCCCCGTCCCGCAACTATTATTGATCCGAAAGCCACAATATTTTAGCAAACTTTACCTGGAAAAAATCTGGCCAAGGCTGCCTCTAGAAAAACGTTTTCAAATGACTTTCAGAAGAGCTTTGATTAAAAAATCAGCCAGAAAAAGTGACGTTGTTTTATTTCCTTCACATTCAATGGAAAAGAGTTATCGACAATTGTTCAATGATAAGAAATCCAAAACAAAAGTCCTCTACTATGGAACTCCCTTTAAGTTTATTGGGAAATCACGGGAGCAAAAAGACCTCCCGGCTGTTCCGAATTTACTCTATGTTTCTGTCTATTATGCTCATAAAAATCCAGGCGTTTTAGCAGAAGCAATTCCGATCATGGAGAAAAGAGGATTAGATACCAATACCACAATAACCATGGATATGGATTCCGACCATGCTAAAAGTTTTATCACCTGGAAAACCGATTCCCAAAAATTGAATTCCCCCCAATTGAAAGAAAAGTTGATCCTGGGTTCCATTCCTTATCAACAGATTCAAAAAGCCTATGAAAAGGCGGATTATTTTATATTTCCTTCTTTTGTTGAATCTTTCGGACATCCGATGATCGAAGCCATGGCAAACGGGTTGCCCATCGTTGCTGCAGACACAGAGATCAATCGTGAAATTTGTGGAAAAGCGGCTATTTATTTTGATCCCTTCGATCCAAATGATCTGACTGACAAAATAATTAAAATCCACAATGACCTTCCAGGCCAAAATAAACTCATCAGTAATGCTGAAGAACAAATAAAACGATATAAATGGCGAAATTATGTTCAGGACTTAATTGAACTATTAACAACGCTTCAAGCGGAAAGAGGTAAAAAATGAAACAAATCATTCAATCTTATAAAACAGGTAAAATGGAAGTTGTTGATGTACCTATTCCCACCTGTAATGATTCTGGTGTACTTATTAAAACAGAATCCTCTTTGATTTCGGCGGGCACAGAAAAAATGCTGATTGACATTGCAAAAAAATCCATGTTGGGTAAGGCCAAAGCGCGGCCTGATTTAGTTAAGCAGGTGCTCAATAAAATGAAAAAAGAAGGTATTAAGAATACATTGGAAAAAGTGCAGGCCAAACTTGAAGTACCAATTCCATTAGGCTATTCGTGTGCCGGTGAAGTTAAGTTAGCCAGTCAGAATACCACCGGATTGAAAGCAGGCGATCGTGTGGCTTGTGGTGGTGTCGGTTTCGCCAATCATGCAGAAGTGAATTATGTCCCACAAAATCTGACTGTAAAAATTCCCGATAATGTCAGCTATGATGAAGCCTCTTTTGCGACAGTCGCTTCGATTGCCCTGCAAGGTGTTAGACAGTTAGACCCGACACTAGGTGAAAAAATAGCTGTATACGGAGTGGGGCTTATCGGTCTGATAACCGTACAATTATTAAAAGCCAATGGCTGTGATGTGATTGCTATTGATATTAATGATACAAAACTAGAACAAGCAAAAAAAATGGGCGCGGATGTTATTTGTAAAGCCGATACACTACAGTCTGTTGTGGAAGACTTTACACAAGGCCATGGCACTGATGGTGTGATCATTACAGCATCGACAAAATCAAATGATGTTATTGTCTCTGCCGGTGAAATTTCACGCTTAAAGGGCAGAATAATTATGGTGGGCCTGACACCTATAGATATTCCGCGGGATATTTATTATAAAAAAGAATTAGATTTCAGGCTGTCAATGTCTTATGGACCTGGTCGCTATGATCCCACCTATGAGTTAAAAGGAATAGATTATCCATTATCCTATGTTCGCTGGACAGAACAACGAAATATGGCAACAATTTTATCATTGATCAGTCAGGGTCGTCTGGATATAAAATCACTAATCACACATCGTTATGATTTTGCAGATGTTTTGGATGCATATAGACTCGTCAGTGGAGAAATTGAAGAAAATTATATCGGAATCGTACTGCAATACAAAAATAAAAGTCTGGAACAAAAAACCTTCAAAGTTAATGTTACAGCAAAGCAGAAAACAGATCATTTGAATTGGGGAATCATCGGCTCCGGTAATTTTGCCCAGGCAGTGGCTTTACCAAATCTAAAAAAGGCCGGTTGTAATTTTCATACGCTTTACGAACCCAATGGGGTCAATGCGACGGTAGTATCCAGAAATTATAATTTTAAACAAATTACAACCGATGAAAAGGAATTGTTTGAAAATGATGAGATCAATTCCATCATGATCACAACGCCCCATAATACCCATGCCGGATTGGTCAAAAAAGGCTTGGAAAACAATAGAAACGTTCTTGTGGAAAAACCCATTGCTATCACTGAAGAGGAACTGAAAGAGATCAAAGCAGCATATGAAAAATCAAATTCTGTGCTGATGGTGGGATTTAACAGAAGATTTTCCCCACATGCGGAAGCCATGCGGAATGCAGCTGAGAAACTCCAAACACCATTAGTAATGAATTATATTGTCAACGCTGGCGCGATTCCGGTAGACCACTGGACACAGGACAAAGAAGTTGGTGGTGGAAGAATTATTGGTGAGGTTTGCCATTTTGTAGACTTTATGCAAAAAATCTCCGGTGAACTGCCGGTATCGGTATTTGCCAATGCGATTAATACTGATAATAAAAACTTTTCTAATAATGACTCCGTAAATATTTCTATCGAATTTTCAAAGGGTTCTATTGGAAATATTTCTTATTTTGCTGTTGGTGATAAAGCCCTGGAGAAGGAATATTTTGAATTTTCCGGGGACGGATGTACTGCTAAAATGGTTGATTTTAAGAAAACTATCATTTCCAAAGCCGGCAAAAAACAAAAGATCAAAACCGGTTCACAGGAAAAGGGATTTGTGGAAGAGTACAAAGCCTTTACAGCAGCGACGAAAAATGGACAGAGCCCGATTTCTTTTGAATCACTTTATCTGACAACATTAACAACAATCAGAGCGATAGAATCAATTAATACAGGATTGAAATTATCATTAGATCTGGATTAGCAAAAACATCTCTGTTTTTACATACTGTAAAGTATCTGAAAATCAGCCAAATACTTTGGAGAGTCGGTGCAAAATTTAAACTCAACAAATTTTGCACACTCTCCCTGTCAAAGAATGATTACGGATTACCAACATTAACACAAAGTTTTCAAAAAAGTGCATCCAATACTGTCAAATTATTTGGCGAAATAATTTCTGATCCTCTTGAGTTTAGGACAGAAGACAAATTATGGCAATATCATCTCCATTATTTTGACTACCTGGAGGATTTTAATTCAAAAGAAGGGTTAGAATTAATTCATCAATGGATCGAAAAATATTCGTCTCAAACCAAATCTTCTGCATGGGACCCATATCCGATTTCATTGCGACTAGTAAATTGGATACGCTTTTTCGCAGAGAATAGTATACCGGTTGATGACAATATCGTTGAATCAATGATATTGCAAGCAAAAGTCTTGTATCAGCGTCGGGAATTTCATCTTGGCGCCAACCATCTTTTTAAAAATATTGTTGCTCTGTGTTTTGTCGCCGTCGCATTTAAGCATCACAAGTTGATTGCATATTGTGAAAATTTATTATGCAAAGAATTGAACGAACAGAGCGATGCAAAAGGATTGCATTATGAATATTCTCCTACCTATCATGCAATTTTTTTGCTCGACTTACTAAATCTATACAACTTATACAGAAACAATCCGGTTTCTGAATCGGACAGACTTTTAGAACAGTTGAAAACAAATATTATATCAGGCTTGTTTTGGATTGATCATCTCAGCCAGCAAAATCATTATTTCAACATTGCTGATGTGAACTATGAAGGCTGTCCGAAACCAAATTTTTTAATACATTATGCCGATAAATTAAAAATTTCAAAAAACGAGTATAATCAAAAATTTGAAACTCTGGCGACATTATTATTAGGTAATTTAAAAATCATGCTGATTAATACACCTTTCTCACCAGACTACAATGCTGCCCATTCTCATGCAGATAAACTATCCATTCTACTATGGTACAAGGACCAACCAATACTGATTGATACCGGGAATTACAATTATTTAAACACAACCGAAAGAGAGTATGCCAGATCAGTAGCCGCGCACAACACAATTCAAATTGACAAACAGGACCAGGCCGAAATGTGGGGTGCCTTTCGAATCGGAAACAGAGGAAAAATTACATCAACAGAAATTTCTGATGATCAGATATCTTCAACTTTCTCATATAAACAATATCAACATACCAGAACAATTCGCTGTACTGAAAAAGGTTTTATTCTAAATGATCACATTAAGTCTGCTGGTGATCATGAGTTTAAGATTTATTTCCATCTGCCTGCGGATATATCATTTACTAAAAATGATAATCAACTATCCTTTGAGAATGGCCTAAAAATCATACTGCCGGATTATGAAATTTATCAAGAAAATACTCAATATTTTCCCCGTATGTATTGTAAATTATCCAAATTGACATTTATTGTTTCAGGAAGTTTTGAAAATTCGATAACCTTAACCACCAAGATATTAATATGAAACACATTCTATTTTTGACCCATTTTTTCCCGCCGGAAGTGACTGCAGGGGCTAACAGAACTTACGAACATGTGAAACGCTGGCAGCGACAAGGCCATAAAATCACTGTTATCACCAACAATCCCAATCATCCAAATGGCTTTCTGCACGATAATTATGAAAACAAATGGTTCCATGATGAAAATTATAACGGCATCAATGTGTTACGAGTGAAAACTTTCCTGACGCCAAACAAAGGAACATTTCGCCGCACTATCAATTTCCTGGTTTACATGACTATGGCGGTGATTGCTTCAGCCAGAGTCAAAAATGTAGATTGCATTGTCGCCACCAGTCCGCAGTTCTTCTCCGGCTTTGCCGGCACTATTGTAAAATTTTTCAAACGGAAACCCTTTGTGCTGGAAATTCGCGATCTCTGGCCGGATTCTATTGTCGCTGTGGGAGCAATGAAAGACACTAACATTATTATCAAAGCCATTCGACTGCTGGAAAAACAGATGTATTTTTCCGCTGATCATATTGTTCCATTAACCAATGCATTTAAAGCGCACATAAAGGAATTTAGTTACCCGGAAGAGCAGATAACGGTCATTCCCAATTCTGTGGACCTTGATCAGATGAAAAACTATAAAAAGGTAGCTTGTGACTTTGAAAAGGGCGAAAAATTCATTTGTTCCTATATCGGTACCTTTGGTATGGCCCATAAAGTGGAAACAATTCTATTTTGCGCGGAAAAACTTAAGGACCATGATAAAATTCATTTTCTATTAATCGGTGATGGCGCAGACCGTGACCATCTAATTGATCTCAAGAAGAAATTAAATTTGGATAATGTGACAATCCTTCCCTTACAACCCAAAGCCAATATTCCCTTCTTTTTAGAAATGTCCGATGTTGGGTTGATTGTTCTTCGGAACAGCGAATTATTCCGCACGGTTATTCCATCTAAAATATTTGAATACATGGCCATGGATAATTCTCTCATTCTTTCAATTCCCGATGGTGAAACCACCGGTTTGCTGAAGGATGGTAAATTCGGAATGGCAGTACCGCCGCAAAATCCGGAGAAACTGGCCGAAAGCGTGCTGTACCTTTATGAAAATGAAACCATTCGAAAAGAGATGGAAACAACCGGCAAAAAAATGGTTCTAGACTATTATAATCGGGACAACCTTGCGACAGAAATGATCAGTCTGATTGAATCAATTTCTTAAATAAATTTCGATTTGGTTTAAGATTATTAATTTTAATGCAGCAGAATTATCCAGTGGGATTTATTTTTATCAATTATATGTTGATAGCAGGTTGATTGATAGTAGGAAAATGATGGTTTTGAAATAGAGGCCTAGTATATTTATTTCATCTTTTCATGGTAGCAGGAGTTTCACTATAAATTGTATCTTTCATAAAAAATTCTTAAGTATTAACTTTTGAGTATAAAAAATAGTTTAAACCGGAGATATTAAAATGCCTACAATATCTATGTTTTTTGGGATAATTATTCGAATGTATTGTTCACCTTCTGAACATAACCCGCCTCATTTTCATGCTTATTATCAGGACTATAAAGCAATCGTGGATATTAACACATGCGAAATCTCAGAAGGGAATTTACCCAAGAAACAATCAAAATTAGTTGTTGCCTGGGCTGAACTTCACCAGGATGAATTATTAGCTGACTGGGAATTGGCCTCTAAAGGTGAATTACCTTATAAAATTGACCCATTAAAATAATACAGGAGTAATAATGTATTTCTCTGTAATTAAAGTCGAACCCCTCAAAGATTATAAACTACTATTAACATTTGAAAACAATGAAAAAAAAATTTTTGATGTTAACCCATATCTAAATATTGGTAGATATTCTGAGTTGAAAAATAGTAGCCTTTTTAAATCTGTCGGAATTTCTTTTGATACAATTAAATGGAATAATGAAATAGATTTTGATCCGGAATTTTTATATTCAAATAGCAAAGCGATCGACAAATAATTTTTTAATTTTTTTATCCCCACTTATCAATCAATCAGTAAATCAACATTAGTATCCAGTGCTTTTGCAATAGTTTTCAGAGTATCAATCGTAGGATTCCGCTTGCCGGTTTCAATTTGTGAAAGATAGGCAGCACTGATATTCGCTTTCTCAGCCAAGGCTGATATTTTTAGTTTTTTGTGTTCCCGCCAGGCGCGAATTGGGTTTTTACCATCCATAATTGCAAAGACGATTTCTCCGGGAATTAAGGATTCTTCTCCGGCCTGCCGTTTTTTCTCAAAGTTTTCGATGGCTTGTATATCTTCAGCATCTTCGAGAATTTCCTGAATTTTTTCATATTCGGAAAATGGTATAATTGCCCATTCCGGTTTCCCGTTTTTTTCTATTACTTGAACATTCATTTATATGCCTCTCCACGAGTTTTAATATTAATAACAATGATAATCAATTTTTTATTTTCGATAGTATATATAACCCTCCAATCCCCAACTCTTAACCTAAATCCAGGATGATTTGTTAATTTTTTTATATTTGGGAACTCAAAAGGATTTTTTGCCAACTCCTTAATCTTATTAATAATTATCTCTGCTTCATTTGCAGATATCTTTTTTAATTTTTTAGCAGCCTGCTTGCTAAATGCTATTTTATACATAAATTAAATTTAACTATCTGCAACTTATATTTCAATTTTTTATATTAAAATTTTTCTTTCTTGCCATCCTATTTTACAATCAATAAATTATCATCAATAATAAAGAGGATATTGAACAAAAAAACTGTTATTTGCCGGTCATTAACCTAAATACAAAAATTTATATATCTGTTGAAAAGCTCTCATTTTGAGAGTTTTTTTATAAATAAAATGTGTCATTACGAGGAATCAGGATGACGAAGTAATCTCGACATCAAATTACTGAGTCCCTTTTGAAATGGTAGTTCCGTTTAATAAAAAAATTCGAAAGGAATAGAATATATGCTGTTACAATTTTCAATAATTGTTTTTATCGCATTCATCATATCATTTTCACTTTCCCATAAAAAAGCCGGGAAATGGCAAAAAATTCTCAGCAACAGCGCGATCCTGATCGCCACAACCATCGCCCTGGGGCTTTCAATATTTCTGCTGCCGGAAGTGGCCTGGAAAGTGCCGACAAAATATCTGATGCTGGGTATTGTTTTTATCATTACCTCGATTGTTGGGCTGAACTCAAAACTCTTAGAGAACAAAACCCTGAAAATCGGACTCTTTGCTCTAACAGCAATAGCCATTGCAATACTTGGGCGTCCTTTTTATGCCATATATTTTCCGGAAATCGACATATTAAATATCGGAGACCTCACCTATATCATCGTTGCCGCCTGGCTGTTACTGATCGCTTATGCCATAGATGTATTTGATAATATCAAGGGTCTGAGTGGCGGCATTACAGCAATTATTTTATTGACCACTGCATTTATAGCATTACAAACCGGACAAACCTTGATCACACTGTTAAACCTGGTTATCCTGGCAGCGGTCCTGGGCTATCTCAAATTCGATTTTTTCAACTCACAACTGGGCCGGGTAAACAAATTCCTGGTTGGGTTTTCGGTGGGATTTCTGACCCTGGAAGTGGCCCGCATCGGCGAAACCTCCTGTTTTCATGCCATCCTTCCCCTGGCCATTGCGGCGATGCCGGTTCTCGAAGGTTTATTATCCATATTCCGGAAATTAAAATTTAAAGAGAATATCTTTATTCATGACGAACACCAATTGCATAACCGAATTACAGCCCTGAATTTTTCTCATCAGGCCTCCAATTCAATTCTCTTTTTCTTTACCCTGGTGTTTGGATTGATTGGAATTTCATACAAATACATTACTGATGATACCATTGTCGCTCTGGTATCCGTTGGCTTTGTCCTTACCTTTTTGCTGATCTATAAATTAGGCTATATGCAATTCGATAAAAATCTGATTGTGTTGGATGAAAAAAACAGAACCGACACGAACCGCGGCTATCAGATCGCTCCCTTCAATAAGCGACGGTTTTTTCAAAAACTTCTTTTTCTCTTTTGGGATGCATTATTTATCTCAGGAACCCTGACACTGGTACGCTTCATGGAAATCCGCTTCGGAGTACCGCTTGAATCCATCACAACCCTGAAAAGTCATATTGTCTGGTGCATCTGGTCCTCGGTTTTCTGGTGCAGTTTGATTGGGTTAAACGATCTTTATTCAGTGGAATGGGACGCCTCAAGAATTGATGAAATATTTTCACTATTTAAGATCGTGATATTTGGCGCTATCATTATTTTTGGAATTGACCTTTTAATTCCAATTCCTGTTCTGATCACAAAGGGTATTTTTATGATCTACCTGGTCATGTTATTTTTCAGTATCAGTATTGGTCGTTTGATACTGATCAGTTTTTTGCGGCGATTTAATCTTTTGGAATTTAATTTCCGTAAAACCCTGATCATTGGTTCCGGTAATGAAGCCCGCTCCATTATTAAAAATATCAAGCGCATTCCGGTCTTGAAATTTGATCCAATTGGCGTCATTCCCAATGCTAAAGATGAAAATCAAAGCGAAATTGGCGGATTACCGGTCATTGGGAAAATGGCAGACCTGAATCATATTTTGAATACAAGGGAAATAGAAGAAGTGATCATTGCCGAGGAAAATCTGGATGGCGATGCACTTCTGAACATTATCGCCAAAGTGGATAAATATCAAATTCCAATTAAGTTAATTCCCGATTATTACGAAATATTGTCAGGCTTCCGAACCTCCCATATTTATGGAATTTCATTAGTGAGATTTGTGACATCCACTATGAAAACCTGGGAATGGATTGTCAAACGCCTGGTTGACATTTTATTTTCACTCTTTGTCATTGTTGTTTTCATGCCGGTCTGGCTTGTCATTGCTGCAATCATCAAAATTGATTCTTCCGGCCCGGTACTTTATTCTCAAATCCGCTCCGGCCGCAACAAAAAGGAATTCAAGATTTTTAAATTTCGTTCCATGACAAAAGATGCGGAAAAATCCGGCGCGCAATGGGCGCAGAAAAATGATATGCGTATCACGAAAGTCGGCGCCTTTCTTCGGAAATCCGGTATCGATGAAGTGCCGCAATTCCTGAATGTGTTGATCGGTGATATGAGTGTTGTGGGGCCACGTCCGGAACGTCCGGTATTCATTAAGGATCTGGAAAAACAAGTAGAGTTCTACTCCCGTCGCTTATTGGTCAAACCGGGAATCACCGGCTGGGCGCAACTAAAATATAAATATGATGAATCTTTGGAGGATGTTAAGCGCAAGGTTAAAGACGATCTTTATTATATACGCAATATGTCAGTAGTGCTGGATTTAAAGATCATGATCCAAACAGCATTGACGGTTTTTCATAAGTGGAAATTGCATCATTAACCTGGATTATTCATAAAAATATGAACAATGCCCGCTTCGCGCCGATACGTTTCCTTTGGAAACTATCGGGATTAACCTGAATATCATTCTATGAATTTTCCAAATTATTTTCTTATTGTTTGTTTTTTAAACTTTTAATTTTATTCGTTTTGCTTGAAGGATTTGAAAATTCATGAATAATACAGGTTAAAAATTCTCCAATTCACAAATAACACGAATGGACACAATTTGTACTTCGATTAATTCGTGTCATTCGGCGTGGACAAAAAGTTTTTCGATCTTTTCGCCTGTTTCGTGGTTAATTATTTTTAATTTGAAAATTAAAATTCACATTGTATCTTTATTGTAGAAA
>CAZCHS010000040.1:0-26357 GCA_964498725.1 uncultured bacterium
CATGATAAATGGAATTCAAATATTTTTCACCTGTTCAATTTAAATTTACAATAAGTTTATGTACAGATAGTAATTTCTTTCAATGAAAATACTGATAATCAATTCAAGTAAACACTGGGGTGGAAATGAGCGCTGGTCTGCAACCACTGCGAATGCACTGGCAGATCGTGGACATAATATTCATTTTGTCAGCAGAGGCAAATTGTTTGATGATAAGTTATCAGAAAAAATTACGCATCACAAATTAAAACTCAAACATGAATTGGTTATATCCGATTACCGCAAACTAATCAAAATTTTGCATAGAAATGATGTGGAGTTCATCATTCCCACCCGGCGAAAAGAATATTGGATCGCCGGAATTGTTGGCAGGCTTATGAACATACCGGTCTATTTTCGATTGGGAATTGTTCGGCCTCTATCACCATATAAATTTTTACAACGTTTTATTTATGGCGCTTTACCCACTGCAATTCTATGTAACTCCAAGCAAATCAGGCTGCAACTAATTAAAGACAGAGTAATTGCAGATTCAAAAATTTATGTGGTTTATAACGGCTATTCTTTTCCTGATTATTCAGACAATATAAAACAGACAGGTCTTCATGTATTTGCTTGTGCCGGACGGTTAACCCCTCAAAAGGGATTTGATATACTGCTTCAGGCTGTTAAACAATTGAGCAAAAAGCGCACAGATTTTCTTGTCAAAATTGCCGGGACAGGACCGGATTTAGAACAATATCAGCAATATTGTACAGAAAACAAGCTGGAAGATTTTGTACGATTCGATGGATTTGTTAATGATATTTGCTCCTATTTTGCAAATTGTGATACAGTTTTGATTTCGTCCCGAAATGAAGGCATTCCCAATGTTCTGATGGAAGCGTGGAGTGTGAAAAAGCCGGTTATCGCAACCCGGTCAGCAGGTATTCCCGAAGCCATTAATCATAGTATTAATGGTATTTTGGTGAATCTGGAGCCAGAGAGTATTGCAGTAGAAATGGAAACTGTTATGATGAATTATAATCACTATAAAAATCTTGGTTATCAGGGATTTACTACATTACAAACAAAGTTTGCTTTAAATAAATTTTTAGACAATTTAGAGTCTGTCTTTATCAACTCAACGGAGAAAGGACTTCTTTATGAAAAAGTCAACTTATAACATCGTGTTTTCAAATTCCATTGGTAAAAACAAATGGGGAGGCGGAGAAAAGTGGATGCTGACAGCCGCAAAAAATCTGACAAAAAGAGGACATAATGTTGTCATCGCCGGTAAAAGTGAATCTATTCTATTAGACCGTGCTTCCTCGGTAGGTTTGAAAACAGAGATTTTTGATATAAAAGCCGATTTTGCACCTTTCAAAGTTGGAAAGATTGCCAACTATTTCAAAAAACAGGAGACTGACATCTGCATTCTTAATCTGAACAAGGATGTTCGTGTTGCCGGATTAGCAGCCAGAAAAGCAGGTGTTCCGGTGGTATTGGCGAGACATGGCTTGAAATTGATATCAGATAAATGGAAATACAAAGCAACCATGAAATTAGTCGACGGAATTATTACCAATAGTATAACCATTAAAGATCAATATAATCAATTTGACTGGATGCCGGAAAATAAAACGGAGGTGGTCTACAATGGATTGAATTTACCGATCAATGTGCAGAAAATTGATCTTCATGAACAATATTCAATTCCGGAAAATCATCTGATATTCGGTGCTGCCGGACGATTGGCTTATCAGAAAGGATTTGATTTGTTGATAAAAGCTGCGGCACAGTTAAAGGATAAACCCTTTACTTTTCTGATTGCCGGCAAAGGAAAATTGGAGCAACATCTTAATAATTTAATTGCAGAACATAAGGTGGGGGATCGTGTCAAATTAGTTGGGTTTTTGACTGATCCGTTGCCATTTTTAAAAGCTGTGGATGTGGTGGTTCAGCCGTCCCGTTTTGAAGGTATGCCCAATACAGTTCTGGAAAGTATGGCTTTGGGAAAACCGGTAATTGCTACAGAGGTTAATGGTGTAAAGGAGTTGATACAATCCGGTAAAAATGGCTTTTCCTGTCCATCTGAATCAGTATTAGAATTAGTAAATCTGATTCGTTATGTTGCCGACCATAAAAATCTCATTGAAATAGGAATAACAGCCCGGGAAACAATAAAAAATAATTATTCAATTGAGAAAATGATAGATCATTTGGAAACCTATTTTGAAAGAAAGTATAATGAACAGAATAAAAGGCTTGATTCGGGAATTTCTAGACAATCCCCGACATTTTCCGCGGAAAGCAATACTTCATATATACAATTCCTTCCATAGGAGTATACCCAAAAAGAAATTACCTGAGTCTTTCGATTCGCTGCTATATATTGTTCAGGAAAAACTGGGTGATGGTTTTCTGACTCTGCCATTTCTGTATAAATTGCATGAGCGATTTCCTGAGTTGGAAATTTCCGTCATCGTATCAAAATATAATTATGAATTATTTAAACCTATTGAATTTATCCATGAACTGTTTATTTACCGGAAAGATCACAAACAATTATTTCTTCAGTTGAAATCGCGAGACTATGATATTTTTTTGAATCCCAGGGATCATCCTTCTATGACTATATTACGAATGATGAAACATATCAATGCAAAATATAAAATGGGATTGCAGCATAATCGGCATGACAAGCATTTCGATGTTTTGCTTCCCAATGATGACAACAGGCATATTGTAGAAAAAAATGCGCTATTATTGGAAAAATATGGTGTGAACTTTCCTATTAGTCCGCAGATTAGTGTTATCAATCAATTTGAATCGGATTTTTTCAAAAAATTTCCCAATGAAAGGCTGCAAAATAATTTTTGTATCAATCTTTCCTCCGGAGGATTGCGCCGAAAACTCCCTGTAGAAAAATGGATTGCGATTATTGACTTCATTTTTAAGCATCAATTATCTGATAAAATAAATTTGTTGGCAATGACTGAAAATCAGGCAGATGCAGCAAAAATAAAAAGTAAATTTACAGATAAAATTGTGTATCCTATTCCCACCAAAAATATTTATGAAGCAGCTATTGTTATCAACCTTAGCCCGATCTTGTTATCACCGGATACAGCGCTGATCCATGTAGCCGCGGCAGTTAAAACACCGGTTATTGGCCTGTATCAAAACAAGGGATTGAATCTGAAACGGTTTATGCCTTACCAAGCACCCTGTGAAATTATTTTATCACCGGATAAAGAATTGGAAAATATTGCAATTGAAGATGTCTGCCGGGCATTAATGAAACTAAAAAATGAAAATATATTATATTAATAAAACAAGACTTTACGACAATATGCCGTCAACGGTTTTTTCCATGCTGAATGCCTATAGTTTTGCGCAACATGGTCATGATGTGACAATTATTTTAAAAAGTCCTGCTGGACCAATAAATTATGATTTCGAGAGTTTTTTCAATCTGCCCAAATTAAATAATTTCCATATAATTGATCTGTCTGATACAGGGCTTAGAATACAGAATAATGAAATTTTTTATCGTCGTGCGAATAAATTCATTCAATTTAACGCTTCCCCCGATGTAATCCTGACTCGCGATCCCGGTTATTTACCATTCCTGTATCAATTAAAAAGGAAATTGCAGGTAAAAATTTTCTATCAGAGCCACAATTTTTATCTGAATACCGATTTACAGCCCGATCAGAAGAAAATTAATCAGAAAAAATATCAGCGTTATGAAAAAAAATATATTCCAAAACTGGATGGGCTATTTACACTTAATCAATCCCAAAAGAAGTTATATGAGCAATATACTTCTGTACCTATTTACTCTGTCATTCCCGGTTTACAAAATATTTTCGATTCAAAGGATAATTTCAATAATAAGCTGGTTGCGTATTCCGGTAGTTTACTGATGAAAAAAGGGGTGGATCTGCTATTGCACGCTTTTGCCCGTTTGAAAAAAAAGTCCGCTAAATTGGTATTAATAGGGGGCAGGCATGATCGGGAAATTGAACCGGTGCTGCGATTAGCCGAGGAATTGAATATAACCGATAGAATTAAAATTACAGGTTGGATCAGTTATGCGGCAGTTCAGAAGTACCTGAAAAAAGCAACGGTTGGTATCCTGCCACTGAAAGATACCTTTTATAATCGCTACCTCACTGCACCATCAAAACTTTTTGATTATATTGCCCATGGTATTCCGGTTATTGCTTCCGATTTACCGGCGATCAGAGATATTGATGAATCCCATAATAGTCTAATTTACACAAAGCCTGAAAATGTGAAGCAATTGACAAGCAAAATTGATGAATTACTCAATAATCAAAATCTCTACTCTGATTATTCCAATCGGTCCCACCAATTGGCCAAAAACTATTTGTGGAAAAACTGCGGTAAGCGTATGCTGGATAAGTTTTAATCTTTGTAGGTTTCAAAAACCTGCAAGGGTTATGAATCACTGGTTGAAGACCTTCACAATGGTTGACACGGAATTGGTTTGGAACCACCTTAAGTCAAGTTCAACAACAATTTGGGATATTCAAATATTATACATTCAACTTGAACTTTATTCAAGGCTTTGTCCATTTGAATGGAGTATTAATTTTTATCGTCGAAGATTCATTTCAATTTGAAATTTAATTTAAACGAAATTCATAGCATATTCTCAACTTCATATAAAATTATTGGGCATTATGTTAAACAAAAAAAAATATCTGGTTTATATTCTTTTCGGTGGCTTGCTTGTGCGGGTTTTCTCCGCTGCTTTTACAGACCCTGGTTTTGATGAGGCGTATTATGGTGTGTATTCTAAGTTTCTCAGCGCCGGCTACTTTGATCATCCGCCATTGGTTAGTCTATCGGCAGGCATCGGTCTTTGGCTTTTCAACAGTTTTTCATCATTGGCGCTCCGGTTTGGTGCCATCACCCTTTATTTAGGCTCTTCCTTGTTATTATTTTCAATAGCAAAGATGCTGTATGGTCGCAAATCAGCCATTTACTCTGTAATTCTTTTTCATATAACACCTTTTTTTCTGGTTGGCATTGGCGCATTTGTTATTCCGGATAATTTTCTCACCTTATTCTGGTTCTTTGCAATTTTTACCATGGTTAAATATTTAAAAACCAGAAGCAATTATTGGTTGCTATTATGGGGCACAGCAATTGGATTCGGATTTCTTGCAAAATATCATATTGTGTTGCTGATTGCCGGATTTGGCTGGTCCATGCTCTTTCATTCCAATTTTCGTAAATTGTGGCGTAATCCATGGCTCTATGGTGGCTTTCTATTGGGGTTACTCATCATGATGCCCAATATCCTTTGGAATTATCACAATGATTGGATTTCCTACATCTATCAATTTGGAAAAAGCAGTGGCGGTTCGTCTCTTTCCTTTACAAAATTTTACCAGGGTATTCTATCACAAATCGGATATTTATTACCCTGGAATTTTGCCATTCTGGTCCTGGGATTTCGTGGTATAAATAAGCAAAAATGGTTGCTGCCGATCATCTTATTTCCAATTATCATTTTTACTTTATTTGGGTTTAAGCAAAGGATATTACCCCATTGGCCGATGCCGGGATATTTGACGCTGTTAATCCCAGCCGGGTATTACCTGTCTAAACAAAAATGGGCGGCTAAATATTCTTTAGTTTCAGGGGGAGTAACATTCCTTGTGTTGTGTTTTGTGGTGCTTCAATCACAATTCGGAATCGTCAAAATGAAACCTAAACATGATTTTTCCCTTGACGGTTTTGGTTGGAAAGAAATGATATCCCGAGTTGAGGAGCGGGACTATTTTCAGGAAATCGATTTTCTGGCCGGACACAAATGGTTCACAGCCGGAGAAATAATGTTTGCCGGGAAAGGAAAATATCCAACCATTGCATTGCACCCAAAAGATCCCAGGGGATTCGCATTCTGGTATGATATGAAAGATTTTAAGGGACAAAATTGCTTGTTTATTTCGACCAATCGTTATCACAAAGATCCCACAAAAAAATATTCAGAATTTTTCCAAACAATTACACCAATTGATACTATTAAAATTTATCGCGGTGAAGTTGTCGGTAAAATCTTTTATCTCTGGAAATGTGAAACATTCAATGGTGATTTAATTTATCCTTATGGTATTAATCATGAAAAATCTAATCAGTAAAATTATTGATTTGCGGTTTGTATTGGGAAAATTTTCAATGGTCGGTCTTTCAGGGATCTTGGTAAACCAGGGAATGCTGATTCTACTTCATCAACTTTTCGATGTTAATATAAAATATGCCGGGATTATCGCTATTGAATTATCAATCATCTCAAATTTTATGCTTAACAATTTCTGGACTTGGCAAAAAGGTTTATCTGATGGCTTCTGTTTAAGATTTTTAAAATATCACTTGGTTACGCTTTTTTCCGGTGGTTTTAATTATGGGACTCTACTATTACTCACTTCATTAAATATCCATTACTTTATCGCCAATCTGATTGGAATCGGTATTGGCATGGTAATTAATTTTATCATTAATCATAACTGGACTTTTAAAATTCAGGAGGTTACTTCCGATGCAACAAAATAACAATACTCTAATGTCTGTTCCTGACCTGGAAACCCGAAAAAATCTACTTTGGCTTTATCTGCCGATTCTTATAGCGTTACTGACATTATTAATCATATGGTTGCTGGATATGAATGTAGCCTTATTCCATAGAATCAACCAAATAAGCGGATGGACCGGCACTCAATTATGGCAGTTTTTAACCATAATGGGGGACGGGATGATTTCAGCGTTGCTGATTGCTTTTTGGATTAAATACAAGCCGGAGATTGCCTGGTCTTTTATTATTGCCACGGTTATCTATTTGTTGCTGCTTAATTTTCTGAAAGACTATTTTGATTTCAAACGACCACCGGCACTGCTTGAACCGGAAACTTTTTATCTGGCTGGAAAAGCGTACATGAAGCGTTCTTTTCCATCGGGACATACAACGACAATATTTGCTCTCTGTGGCGTTATATCTTTTTATTACCGGTCGGATAAGGTTCGAACGTTGGCGTTGATTATTGCGATTTTGGTCGGATTTTCCAGAGTTATGATCGGCGTTCACTGGCCGGCAGATGTTTTTGGCGGTGCCATATTAGGTTGGTTTTCAGCCGGTATTGGAATTTACCTCTCAAAGCGGTCTTGTTGGGGATATAGTAAATTGGTAAAATATTCTCTGTCTACACTATTTTTTATCACTGCTATTGTTCTGGTTTTTCAATATGAAACCGGTTATCCGGCAGCAGTATTGATGCAGAAGTTCTTGGGTACTTTTATTATTTGCTACCTGGGTTTTGTTTACTTTTTAAAGGACTATATCAAGCCGGTTATTTCCCTTATCCAAAACCTTGAGAACAGTTGAAGACCTTCATAATGATTGGCGCGGAATTGATTTGAAACCACCTTAACCTGCATTATTCATAAAAACATGAACAATGCCCGCTTCGCGCCGATACGCTTCCTTCGGAAACTATCGGGATTAACCTGAATATCATTCTATGAATTTTTCAAATTAGTTTTTTATTGTTTCTTTTGTAAACTATTAATTTTATAGATATTGTTTTAAAAATTTGAAAATTCATGAATAATTCAGGTTAAGTCAAGTTCAATAACAATTTGGGATATTCAAATATATAGTATTATAAATGAACTTAACCCAAGGCTTTGAAAATCAATTGTACAACTCGGAATATTGCTTCACCATTTTATCGCAGTACTTGATGTCTTCCGGAGTAAGATTATCCAAATAGCCATTGACCTTACCTTTGCGGGTTTTAAAAGAATTTTTATCTGATTTGTTTTTGGGTTTTAGGATTTTGCCGTGACGCATTTTGAGGATGTGCATCTTTTCCAGAAGTTGCATGTTATGAAACTCGAAGGTATGTACAGCGCGCTTGATTTTTCTTCGGCTGATTCTCTTAACGCCAAAAAATTTAAGGATATCGTGGAGAGTATCAGCAGTATCCTTTTTTAGGGTCTCATAACGAATCACCTGAAAGTTTTTTGGTATATCACTGTTATTCAACCAATTATTCTGAAACTCTATTAATTGTCGAATTCCCATTTTTTTATCGCGGATAAATTCTGACAAACTAAATTTAAATTCCCGCTCCTGTCGTTTCATAGCCTGAAAAAAACTGGAGACAATGACATCTCTCGGGTCTCTGACCAAAAAAATTATTTTCAAATCCTTATAAATTGAAGGATCAATCACTAAATCAAAAGGCTTTTCCGGCGTGTATAGTGCATCGGCAGAGTCATGTTTGTATTTGATGTTTAAATGCAGGAAATCGAGCATCACGTGCACCCAAGTGCGTCCTGATTTTGGATAAGAGACGATACAACAATCTTCAAACCGGTTTTTGATCCAACCACGCTTCTGTAAAGAAAAATAGAGTCCATCATAAAGGAATTTCGGGATAAACGACCAGGCTTTGAGTTTTTGTCGAAAACCGAGTTCCATTAGCCTCCTCCGGTGAATTTTAGAAGTTCTTGTTGCTCTATGGAAAAGTCCGCAAACATTTTATACACTGCTTATCTGAAAAATGCTTTGACATCAGCGGATGAAATATCGATGGATTACGATTCTTTTTTTTAGGCCAGTTGATGGCGATGCGTATTTTGCGTTTGATCGATTTGATTGTTTTGCTCAGTGACATTAAAATATTATTGTTTCCTTAATAACTTGCTCTCAGAGAATTCACGTAATCGGGTAATCAAAAAACCAATCACAATTCCCAAAAGCGCCCCACAGATAACATCACCTGGATAATGGACGCCGGCATAAATCCGGCTGTAGGAAATAATCACGGCCCAGGCCATTAACGAATAAGTGACTATTTTATTTTTGAACAGCAGGGCTAAAAAGGTTGCCGCCGCAAAGGAGTTCGCGGCATGAGATGAAACAAACCCATATTTGCCGCCGCGTTTGCCATGCAGCAGATGTATGACATCTTTTAATTCATCAACCCGACTGGGGCGGAGACGCTCAAAAACCTCTTTGAACAATTTGACTGAAATCTGGTCTGCCAGGGCAATCAGAATTACAATCGCCGGAATAATGATCAGGCTGCGCTTTTTATACCGGTAGATAATAAACCCGATAATGATCAGATACATCGGGTACCAGCTTTCCTTTTTAGTAATGAACCACATAATAGGGTCCAGAAAGGAAGTATTTAAACCGTTTAAAAACAAAAATAATTTTGTGTCAATTGTGTTTAAAAATTCCAACATAATTCTCTCATAATTTTATGGGTTAATCTATTTTTTCTTCCTATGAAGTCCAAATGAATTTAATGTGAAGAAATGTTGATGTGAAATGAATTATTATAGATAGGAAGAAAGAAACAAGGGATTGCAACCTTTTGTATGTAATGCAATCCCTTATTCCTGTAATGTGCTTTATTTTTCCGGCAGTTGAATAATCTTCACCCTGTTTTTTCCAAAATACTGTTGGGCGGCTTGTTGAATATCCTCTTTAGTCAGTTGATCCACTAAATCCTGCTCATGGGGAATATCCGCCACATCAAGGCCGTGATAGACATAGGTATTCATGCGGCCCAACCAATACCGATTATTTTCCAGTCTTTTTTCATAACTTCGCATACTGGTGGCTTTTACCTTCTCAAGATTTTCCTGGCTGGGGCCTTCGGTTTTCAGTTTTTCAATTTCATCGATAATGTACCCGGTCAGCGCATCGGCACGCTGCGGGTCACAACCAAAGTAAATAAAAAACTGATATTCATTATCCGGATAGCGGTCTAAAGTAGCCATACAGCGAACACCGTAAGTACCGCTTTCTTCTTCCCGGATTTTCTTACGTAGCATTATATTGAGAATATCTTTGGTGGCAGAAACTTTCTTTGCATTGGCCATGGACCATTCTTCTTCACCATTATAAACCAGCACAACCGTGCTTTTTTCATCCATTCCGGCGTGGATTGTTTTTTCAATCTTTCCGGTGGGATAATCTTCGCCAATATCACGCCACTTATCTTCCCTGGGAAGTGACGGCAGACTACCCAGGTAGCGTTTACAATATTCCGTCAATTGCTGGGGATCAATATTACCAACGAAGAAAAAAGTAAAATCATCAGCATCAGCAAACCGGTCTTTGTAGAACTGATAAGCCTCATTTAATTTTAATTCCGACTCCAACCTTTCAGGAGTCATGGGACGGGAACGATAATGATTTTGGGTCAGGACTTTTGTTAGTGTGTCCTGCAGTGCGGCCTGGGGATCCGCCTGCCTGTTTTTCAGCATTGCGATCTGACGGGAAAGCATGGATTTAAAAGTGGTTTCATCTTTACGGGGCTGTATAAAATAAAGGTGCGTCAGTTTGAACATGGTTTCCAGGTCTTCCTTTGCACTGGTACCGGTAATACCTTCTCTCAATTCACTGATAAAGGGGCGCGAACTGACCCGTTTTCCGGCCAGTTTTTTCTTCAACTGGATATTGTCAAAATCGCCCACACCACTCATGTCAATGATTCGTGCGGCATAACTGGCGGAGATATATTCATCATCTGTTGCCAGAGAATGGCCGCCGGGACTGAATGAACTCATGGCAATTTCATCATCCTTGAAATCAGTTACTTTGTAGTAGACTTTTATGCCATTGGACAGTTCCAATTCGGTAATATCCACAGCTTCATGTTTCTTTACGGCAACTACTTCTCCCGGATTTGGTATATCACTCAACAGGGGAGTGTCCGCTAAATCTTCTTGATAGGGAGCGACATCCATTGATTTCACTTCCTCAGTAATAGCAGCCAGTTCTTCTTTGGATGGATATTTCAGTCCTTCTTTTTCCGGGCCGGTGACAATTACCACACGATTATCATCGGTCACTAATTTTTTTGCCCATTGGTTGACTTCTTCAACGGTGATTTCCGGCAGGATTTTTTGGACATGTTCCCATGACCATTCAATGCCAGGAATGGGTTCCTGGGTAAGAAAATTCCGGGTATATTCACTAACATAGTAGTCGGAATCAGTCTTTTCACGTTCATTATAAGCCGATTCAAAACTTCTTAAAATTTGTTTTTTTGTCCGTTCCAGTTCATTCTGCAAAAAGCCGTGTTCTTCAACCCGTTTGATTTCAGTCTGAAGAGTTTTTAGTCCGCGTTTGATACCGTCATCATTGACGATGGCGGCAAAACTGAAAAAGTCCTTGGTGCGCACAATATTGGATTGTCCCGTAAAAGCCGCAACAAAAGGCGGGTCGGCCTGCTGGATTAGTTCCTGGTAGCGGGCATTCAGCATTCGGGTAAATAAAGTTGTGATCATATTATTTCGATACCAGTCCAGCGTAGACTGATCTTGCGTATCATGTTTGATATAAGTATAAACTGTAGTGCGGGAGAGTTCTTCATCCGTGGCAATGACATATTTTGTGTCTTCATGGTCAGGCAGGGGAAAGGTTTCTTTGGGCCGTGGATCTTCGGGATTTTTATTATCCTGAAAATATTTTTTGATCAGTGCTTCTGTTTTTTCCACATCCAGATCACCGACAGCGACAACTGCCATTAAATCAGGCCGGTACCAATCTTTATAAAACCGCTTTAATGTTTCATAAGAGCAATTGTCCACAACATCCATCAGGCCAATGGGTAAGCGGTTGGCATATTTGGAGCCATGAAAAAGCACCGGCAGAAATTCGTCCCGTACCCGCTGTCCAGCGCCACGGCCCAATCGCCATTCTTCGTGGACAACACCGCGTTCTTTATCGATTTCTTCATGGTCATAACTGACATTGGAAGCCCAGTCGTCCAGTACCTGGAAGCCTTTTTCCAGAATCGTGTCATTTTCTGTTGGAAGTTGCAGCATATATACGGTTTCATCGAAAGATGTGTAGGCATTCAAATCAGCACCAAACCGCATACCGATGGATTCCAGGTAATCAATCAATTCCTGCTTTTGGAAATGCTTTGTTCCATTAAAGGCCATATGCTCGCATAGATGAGCCAGTCCCCGCTGGTTTTCATCCTCATCAACAGCCCCAGCATTGACTACCAGGTTTAAATGAAGTCGATTTTCCGGTTTCTCATTGTTGCGAATATAATAGGTTAATCCGTTGTCCAGTTTACCGATTTTTACCCGTGGGTCCACAGGTAGTTTTTCGTGAGTCTGCTTGGCATCGGTAACCGGCTGACCTATTTTTGTACCAACACAAGCTGTAACAATTAAAGAAATGATTACAATTGTGACAATTAATCTGAAATTTTTCATGATTTTCCTCATTTTATTTTTAACGCCTTTCCCAATATAAAAATTAATTTAAACTATTTCGAATTTTTGTACGACGAGCCGGAATCAATTTTTTATTTCTTCAAAATCAATAAACAGTCTGGTTGCTCCTTCGGAGTAGGGCAATATTTCATAGGGATTATAAATCAATTGATAGCCTTTTGATGTCATGCCGATGTTTTTTGGCAATTCAAACTGCTTTAAAAAAGTATACTCAGGCCAGGGATCGTCGTCATCCATATTCAGTTTTTTTCGCAACTTTTCTTCCGCCACTTCCACAAATTTATTTTTATTACTTACTTTTGATAAAATATCGATCCGGTTGCCGCTTTTAGTGTCAAAATTTAAAAATTCCAGGTATTCCATGCCGTGGGCGCCGCCGGTATAAGTATACGATTCCAGATAGACTGAAAGAATATTATTGGCATTGTAAGTGATTTCACTGGTGGTTTTCTGTTGGAATCCAATGGTTGCGGAATTTGGAAAAGTTTCACTCAATTCTTTGTATTCATCGACAATATTGTTGTAATAGGTCTGATAATTAAGTGAATCCGTTTCTTCCAGCAACCCCATCTTAGAAAACACTGCGGATTTAATATTATTATTAATTTTGACGGCAATTCTGCTGCTATCGCTTAGCTGGTAAAAGTATAGATCAATATCTATTTTATTTTTTTTGTTTTTGAGTTGAAAACTTTCTTTGTACTGGCGTTTAACGAATTTAAGGGTTTGATTATCTGCATATTGTGACGAGCAGGCCAGGACCAGCAGGATTGGAATCACAGTCATTAATTTAATGTTTTTCATTATATGTCCCCACTATTCACTTTTTAAATATTGTTAAACCATAGTGTATCAGTCTGAAAAGTCAAAAAATATACCAAATTATGAAATATTATACTCACAGATTTTATTTTTTGCCATCATCTTTATACATTTACTATGAATCAAGATAATATGAGGAGATTAAATGATAAAAAAAGCATTGATCATTACCGATGTTCAAAAAGATTTCTGTCCCGGCGGTTCACTGGCAACCCGGGATGGCAACAAAATTGTACCAATTATTAACAAGATTGTCGAAGATCATGATTTTGAAAAAATTGTTATCACTCAGGACTGGCATCCAAAACATCACAAGAGTTTTGCTTCAAACTATGATGATCGCGAGCCTTATGACAGTATTGAAACTGAAATCGGCGTTGATAATCTCTGGCCCGACCATTGCGTTGCCGGCAGTGAAGGCGCTGAGTTTCATGATGATCTGAATACTGACCCGGCCCATCTTATTATCCGCAAGGGCAGCAATCCAGGTCTGGATTCATATTCCACTTTTTTGGAAAATGATCAGGCGACACCCACGGGATTGATAGGATATCTCAGTGACCATGAAATCCGTGAAGTGTATCTTTGTGGCATTGCCACCGATGTTTGCATTTATTATTCCGCCCTGGATGCGATAAAATTCGGTTTTGATACCTTCGTCATTGTCGATGCTACAGCCGGTGTTGACGTACCCGCCGGTAATATTGACAAAACCATAGCAGATATGCGGGCTAAAGGTGTTACGATCATTGAATCAAAAAACCTAAAGGCACAATTACATGAATAACCTGGAATTATTAACTGATTTTTACGAACTCACAATGATGCAGGGCTATTATTATAATGACCCGGATAAAAGAGCCGTCTTTGATTATTTCATTCGTAAGAATCCTTTTGAAAGCGGTTATACGGTCTTTGCCGGGCTGGATCCCTTATTGGATATGCTGGAAAATTTACAATTCCGGGAGGATTCTATCGATTACCTCAGATCAACCAAACTGTTCAAACCCGAATTTTTAGATTATTTAAAGACCTTCAGGTTTAATTGCGATATAATCTCGGTAAAAGAGGGTGAAATAATTTTCCCCAATGAGCCGGTAATCCGGGTATCCGGTCCTATAATCGAAGCCCAATTGATTGAAAGTATGTTACTAAATACAATCAATTTTCAAAGTCTGATCGCCACCAAAGCCTCCCGCATCACGAATAGTGCCGGCAATAAGGCTGTTCTGGAATTTGGATTACGCCGCGCCCAGGGAGTAAACGGGGCAGTGGCCGGCACACGCGCCTCTTTTATCGGCGGCTGCGCATCCACATCCAATGTGCTTTCAGGCAAAACTTTTAATATTCCCGTCAGTGGCACCATGGCCCACAGCTGGATCATGAGCTTTGAGTCCGAATTGGCCGCCTTTGAAAAATATGCTGAAATCTTTCCTGACAATTGTATTCTACTGGTGGATACTTATGATACACTGGATACAGGTGTTCCCAATGCCATTAAAGTGTTTAAAAAATTAAAACACAAAGGGAGTAAAAAATTAGGCATCAGGCTGGACAGCGGGAATTTTGAAGAATTGAGTAAAAAGGCCAGGAAAATGCTGGATGACAATGATTTGCAGGAAGTTAAGATATTTGTCTCCAGTGAATTGGATGAAGTTATCATTGATGAATTGTTGAATAAGGATTGCCCCATCGATGCTTTTGGAGTGGGTACAAAATTAATTACTGCCAATCCCGATGCTTCACTGTCCGGTGTCTACAAATTAACCGCGCGCTATGACCGGGAAACCGGAGCGGAAATTCCGGTTATCAAACTGTCTGATACCCTGGAAAAACGAACCAACCCCGGCACTAAAAATGTACTCCGCTTCTATAACAGTGAAGAGATCATGGAAGCTGACCTGATCTATTTAGAGAGCGAAGAAAAAGAATTGACCAACAGAATTGAAGATGGTGATGAAATTAAAATCAATCATCAGTATAATCAGAATTCCAATTACTGGGTCGAAGAATACCAATTAGCGGAAAAACTTTTGAAACCCGTCATGAAGAATGGTGAAGTTATTAACCGGGACAGCAATTTGGAGAGCATTAAAAAATACCGCCGGGAACAAATCAATAAAGTTCATGAAAAAGTCAAGCGGTTTGTCAATCCCCATGAATATCTGGTCGGCCTGTCCGAAAACCTTCACGATTTAAAAAATAAGATGATACAAAACCAAAATAACAAATGACTTATGTAACCTAATTACAAACAATAATTCTAACAAACAGGAGAAAAAATGAATTATCAAGCAAACGCCGGTCGATATAAAGAAATGATTTACAACAATGTGGGGAATAGCGGACTAAAACTTCCTGCCGTTTCACTGGGATTGTGGCATAATTTCGGAAGTGTTGATGTCTTGAAAAAAGCGCGGGAAATGATCTTTGCCGCTTTTGACATGGGCATAACCCATTTTGATTTAGCCAATAATTATGGACCCGAGCCCGGCTCAGCTGAAGAAACTTTTGGTAAAGTCCTCAGGGACCATATGCAATCCCATCGGGATGAGATGGTAATTTCCACCAAGGCCGGGTACTGGATGTGGGATGGTCCCTACGGTGATGGCGGCAGCCGGAAATATCTGCTCGCCAGCCTGAACCAGAGTCTCAAACGACTGGGATTGGAATATGTGGACATATTTTATTCACACCGTTATGATCCCAATACACCTTTGGAAGAAACCATGATGGCACTGGACCACGCTGTAAAAAGCGGAAAAGCCCTTTACGCGGGCATTTCAAATTACGGACCCGATGAAACCAAAAAGGCGATCAAAATACTGGATGATTTGGGAACGCCCTTATTAATTCATCAGCATAAGTACAATATGTTGTATCGGGAACTGGAAAACGGGACAGATAAGGTGCTGAATAAAAATGGTGTCGGTTGCATTGCTTTTTCACCGCTGGCACAGGGAATGCTCACGAACAAATATTTTAATGGCATTCCGGACGATTCGCGGGCTTCAAAAGAAACCGGCTTTTTGCAGGCTGACCGGGTAACTGAAGATGTTGTCAGTAAAGCCCGCCGGCTTAATGACATTGCCAAGGAACGGGGACAATCCCTGGCGCAAATGGCCCTGGCCTGGGTGCTGAATAATGAGGTAGTCAACTCGGTATTGGTGGGAGCCAGCCGCGTGCAGCAAATCGAACAAAATATCAATACACTAAAAAACATTAATTTTTCTAAGCAAGAACTGGATAAAATTGAAAATATTTTAAAGGAGTAACTATTATGGAACTAATGGATGCAATAAATCAAAGAAGAGCAACACGCTCTCTGAAAAAAGTCGATATCAGCGATGAAGATGTAAATAAACTGGTGGAAGCCGCAAATTTGGCGCCTTCCTGCTTTAACAATCAGCCCTGGAATTTCGTATTTGTCAGGGATGACGATAAACTCAAAGAATTATTTGATACAATGCCCAAAGGCAACAAATGGGCGCATAAAGCCTCGATGATCATTGGTGTTTTCGCTAAAAAAGATGATGACTGCGCTATGGGAGATCGTGAATACTTTCTCTTTGATACCGGCTTTGCCGTGAATAATATCATGCTGCGGGCAACGGAAATGGGATATGTGGCCCATCCGATTGCCGGTTTTAAGCCAAAACCCTGTGCTGAGACTATGAATATTCCTGTAGATTATGTCTTGATAACCCTTGTGATTGTCGGGCCTAAATCCGATGATATCAATCCTGTTCTGTCAGAGGATATGCAAAAAGCGGAAAAAAATCGTCCTCCCAGACGGGAACTGAAAGAATTCGTTCATCATGACACCTATGAGGAGTCCTAAATGACTGACATAAAAAAAATGTGCAAAGCCGACGAAAAGAAGTTCAAAAAAATAAAAGATGAACTGTTGGACGAAGTACGCGAACCAAAATATATTTGCAAAAAATGTTTGCGGGTTGCCAAAACCGAAGACCTGCTTTGCAAAGCCAAAAAGATTAAATAAAACCGTCGGGCGTGATAATAACTATCGCGCCCGTTATTTTATCAATACTGCCTTACCTGATTTAACAATTCCATTAATATTAACCTGATATAAGTAAATGCCGGATTTCAGATGCGTCCCGTCAAAGAGAAACGAAGTACGTCCCGGCTTTACGCCTTTTTTTGTAATTCGCTCAATCAATTCACCCCTGAGATTATAAATGCCGATGGTGACATCACCGGAATGCTCCGGGTGAAAGACAATATGTGTCACCGGATTAAAGGGATTGGGATAATTGTAAATACCGCCATACTTCTCAGGTTTCGGAATATCCACAGGTAAATTTCCCGGATCAATATTTTCGTCGATCCAGTCCAGGCGGGCGTTGATCCAGCTTTTCATATAATTGATTTCAGACTGATAGGTTGTGCGATTCTGATAGCCGCCGGGATTCGGCCAGATCCAATGTCCCAGAACATCGAGCCAGCGCTGATAATTACGCTGTCGGGCTTCTTCCAAATGAAGTGCCAGAGAATCAATCATATAGAAAATATGCCGGGTTGAAAACCGTGTTTGCCGCAGTTCCTGCCAGCGATCAACCGCTTTTTTCCTGAAACCGGGATCATTCCATAATTTTCGCCACCAAAAAGGCGGATGAAACTCATCGCTTTGAAATCCGGGATCTGAATAAAATATATCCAGCATCCAATCGTCGGTTTCATCACCCCGGTGATAATTCGCATTTCCAAAAGCCAGGTTGTAATCCCAAACCGGGCCGGCATAGATCAGCGGGTCATCACTATCCTTGTCTTTATACAGAAAAGTACTCAAACGATAGCCGTCGACATTTTTGCTCAGTTCATTGATAAGAAAATAATCAAGAAAAGAATTCTCATTAATAATATTATCATAATCAAGGGGATAGTCACTGTTCATTTGAGTTTCAAAGGAATGGATCTTGTTTTGTATATATTGTTTTTGCGCTTCAACTATTTCATTTTCTTTAGGTTCGTGATACTGGTAAAAGATGCGACGATTGGAGCCGGGCCACGCCGGGTAAGCCGACTGCCATCCATCGGTGTATTGGCCATTGAATTTATCAATCTTGACAACATACCCGCCGGTGAGATCATCACCACTGATTTCATCGGGTTTGAGTTTGCTGATATCCACACGGTCATCATCCCGTTTGATCTTTTCCATAAGAATATAGACCCCCATATACTCGTCATTTTTAACCAATTCACAAAATTTGCACCGGCTGGCATACCATCCTGATTCCCGCGTGAGTGTATAGACTAATACATTGCGCATCAGGGTTTTGTCACTGTATGGCGCGTGGAGTATCCAGTCATTTTCTTTGGGAAATCCCATGAGCGATACATTCCGGTTTTCTCCATCTTCATGACGGGTTTCCACAGCATATTGCTTTTTTGGGAAAAAATGCTGTGAGGAAGAACCCCGTATTTCGATACCAATTTTCCCGGTATAGTCATAATCAGTATCAGTCAAATAATTACGGCCATCATTGTCAATGATTTTCATGTCCGCTGTGATCTTGGGCTCATCGGGAATGGTATTCCCATGGGTATCAATGATCACAATCGGCAGATCAGAAGAATTGAAATCCACATCCTGGGCATTTAAAACGAGGGCTATCAGACTGATAAAAATGAATATACGACCAAACATAATTCCTGCTGTTTTTATTTTATCTAAACAAATTAAGCAAAACGCAAGGCTTTTAAAAATAAAAACAGAGAGAATATTAAAATACTCTCTCTGTTAAAATGGTTGCTGTTAATATATGATTTATTCTTTTGCCAGGCCGCTGGCATCCAGTTGAAAAATATTGATATCGTCAATCCGCAGGATGGTCTGTGGCGCCAGGTTAAACCCAATCAGTGTTCCATAGGCCTGCTGATAATTATAATTGCCAATATAATTTTCATTAATGAAAAAATAATAGGTGTTATTGTATTTCCGGACAGTCAGTTTATTGTATTGCCCGTAATAATTACTCCAATCAAAACTTGTCCAGTCTTTCCACAGATATTGATCATCATCATTAGTATTTAACAAGCGGTACTGGCCATTGGACCAGATGCCGAAATAATTATACTTCAAGACATCATCATCTTTGGATGCGCCCCACAAAAATCCGGCGCCGGAATTGTTCTTGGTCAGCAGTAATTTAGCTTCAATCTGAAAATTTTCAGTGTAATCCAATTCATCCCTGTTCAGCCAAAAATACCACCCGGAATCAGAATTATTGTTGACCTCATAATACCCATTGGTGATCATGCGGGTACCGCCTTCATAGGAGCCTTCTGTCCATTCGGATTCATTATCTGCAAAATCCTCACTGTAAATCAACTGATACTGGTCAGTGGAAATACCGTCATAACGCGAAGGTGTGGGGTCTAAAATGGTGATATTGATCTGGGAAGTTTCCACTTCATTCTGATCGTCAATGGCCTTTGCTTTCAGCCGGTAACTGCCGGCATTCATATTAATGGTTTCAATATCAAACTGATAAGGAGAGGTTTTTGCAGTTCCCCTGTAATTTTCATCAATATAGAAGCGGACTTCTTCAATATTACCGTCATCGTCATGGGCTTCAGCACGGGCATTGATAATGTCGCCGCGTATGAATTGCGAATAACTGCTGGGATTTGTAATCGAACAGGTGGGTGGTTTATTTACCGGCGCTAAAATACGAATATTGATTTCTGATATTTCCGAATCATCATTATCATCAATGGCTTCGGCTTTAATTTTATAGGGGCCGGGCAAAAGATTGCTGGTTTCCAAAGTAAATTCATAAGGATATTCAGAGTCTGTGCCCTTAAGATTATCATCCAGAAAAAACCGGACCTCTTCAACTTCGCCATCACTATCACCGGCTTCGATTTTGACAGTTATCACTTCATTTAATTCGAATTCCGCATTTGTCTTGGGCTCAATAATCGAGCAAGTGGGCCGTTTATTGGGTTCGGATGTTCCGGAACATCCCATAATCAGCATCATTAAGAGAATACTGACAATTAAAAATAGACTTCTTTTCATGTATTACCTCCATAATTCATTAAACAGAGCTGAATATTAAAGAAAGAAAAAAACATATGCAAACAAAATAATACGCTATATTATATAATTAAAAAATTATTTTTATCTTAATTATTGAAATTGTTTTTTTAGAAATGCTTTGTAATGTTTTGCCAGATAAGGAAAACCAGATATTTGTTTAAAAGAAAAACCAGCAGCTTTGATAAAAAAATTGGCTTTTGTTTCTTTTTTGTAATTTATTTCACATATTTTATTAAAGTTATTGGCTATCTTTATTAAAAAACAGGTGAAATTATGATGAGAAGAATTTTTATATCAATGTTTTTGACACTGATCATGTTATTGGCCGCACCACAGCAACAGGAAAAAACCATCGAGGAAATTCAAAAGGAAGAGCATCAAAGAATATTGGATATGCAGGAACAATACCTGCAGCAGGAGCGGGAAATTCAGGAACTGTATCAGCGATATGAACAACAAATATCTGAAGAATATCAACGAATAGAAGCTGCTGAAGAACGCCGGATTCGTGAAATGGAAGAAAAAATCCTGGCGCAATGGAATGATAAAAAACTATCCACAAATAAGCAATATGTGGATTATGATAAAGATTTAAAATCCAGGTCCAGTGTGGATTTTGAAAATGGTGAAGTGGAAATTGAAGTAATTCAGGAAGAAAAAGATCAAAATCTCATCACCGCCAACAAGGAACTGGAAAACAAACTTAAAGACCTGATCACAGAAAAAGCCCCTGATAATAAATCCTTGCTGGAAAATCAAGTTAAAAACAAAGAGGGGAAAAGTCTCTCACAAAAGGATGCCGATGATCTGGTTGATAAATATTCACGAGAGGGGAAGATCAGGCAAGAAAAGATCAAAGGCGGTGACGGAAAATCCCGTTATAAATACACCATTAAATTAAAAATGGTGCCGGATCATCTCAGGATACGATTGGAGCGGTACAAGAACGATATTATTACCTATTCCCAAAAATTCAATATTGACCCGGCCATGGTTTGCGCAATTATTCATACGGAATCTTTTTTCAATCCCAAAGCCAGATCCCATGTGCCGGCCTACGGACTCATGCAATTAGTTCCGAAATCCGGCGCCCGTGATGCCTATCTCTATGTTCATAAACGTGATCGATTATTGCGCTCCAATTATCTCTACCAGCCGTCCAATAATATTGAACTGGGATGCGGTTACCTGGCCTTACTCAAGTACGCGTATCTCAAGAAAATATCCGATGAGACCAAAAACGACCTTTGCGCCATCTGTGCCTATAATACCGGCGCCGGTAATGTGGCCTATGCCATCAATCGCACCAAAAATATAAACAAAGCCGCTGTTATTATTAACTCATACGATGACCGGTGGCTCAGGAAAAAACTTTTGAGTGATTTGCCTTATAATGAAACAAAAAATTATTTACAAAAAGTCACAGAACGACGAAAAATCTACCAGCGGGCACTGTAATTTGAAACAACAAGCAGTCTGAAAAGGCTGCTTTTTTTTACAAAATAATTTCATTTTATCAATTTTTATTTTAGTTTAGTGTATGACAGTTAAATACACAAATCAACAGGGACATACCTATTATCTACATAAAAAACTGACCAAACGGGGTAATTTTCGCTATTATTTCGCCAAGGATGACAGTGTCAACCTGGTGGAAAAAATACCTGATTCCTATGAAATTTATGAAAATCCCAAAGGCCAGGTATTCCTGCGAAAAAAAAGCAAATCTTATATTCGGGACAAAGATGTAAAACTGGTTGAACAATTGATCTCTGAGCAGACTGATCTGGAACATTTTTACCTGAATTGCCAGGGAAATTCCATAATTATTTATCTGCCGGATTTCAATCTGGAGGATATTGCCGGAACCCTCAACGTTACAATGATTGGCGAGGAGATTAAACTCAATCAGTTCAGCCCGGGAAATTTAGCCTATACACCTTACATTCAGATTGTTTACCACGAAGATGACAAGGTCTACACACTGGAAAAAATCGACGAAAAAGACCAGTTGGAACGCTGGAAGACCATAGAAAAATCTGCTGATCTGGAAACATTAATTGTCAATAGCATTGAACAATTTTCCAGTGAAAGCTATTCTAAACTTAAAATTTTATTTCTGTGACAAGCGATGCTGAAAATCAATGATTATTCATTCGGTAAAATTATAATTAACAACGAGTTGTATCGTAAAGATTTAATTATCACGGGCGATCAGGTTCATTCGGACTGGTGGCGGAATAAAGGCCATAGTATTAGTTTAGATGATGTTTCTTTAGTTGTTGATTTTCAACCGGATATACTGTTTATTGGTACCGGAAAGATGGGAATGATGAAAGTCAGTGATGCATTCATTGCGAATGTGAAGGCGACGGGAATTGATGAAGTAAAAACCGCCCGGTCGGATAAAATCGTAAAAGAATTTAACCAATGTAATAAGGAGCGAAAGGCACTCGCCATTCATTTGACCTGCTGATGAAATTAACGATCCTGGGAAGTGGCACACATATTCCGGTGAAACACCGGTCCAATCCGGCATATTTGCTGGATATTGAGGGAGAAACAGTTTTATTTGACTGTGGGTCGGGAACATTGCGTCAGATTGCCAGAGCCGGCCGCAGTGAATGGGAAATCGATAAAATATTTCTGTCTCATTTGCATATTGATCATACAATTGACCTGATTCCATTATTTTTTACTTTCAAATATCAGCATAAAGAAAATGAGCTGTTTAAAGTAATTCCTGTGTACGCCCATGAAGAATTCGCAGACCGGTTGCAAAATTTGGAAAATATCTACGGCAAGTGGATCAAATCTGAAAAACGTGTTTACCGGCATATTGGCCTGCTGCCAAATCAACAATTGCCGGGAAATTTTAAAATCGAAACTTTTTCGGCTGATCATGCGGATCACAGCCTGATATTCCGGCTGACCGACGGTCAAAACCGGCGTTTTGTCTACAGTGGCGATACTTCTCTGACGGAAGATTTAATTAGAGCCGCATACAGGGCCGATCTCGCATTAATTGAATGTTCAGGTTGGGAGAATTCCGGAATCCAAGGCCATTTATCACCGGGAGATGTAAAAAAACTGATCTTTGAATCCAAAATAAAAAAAATAGTAGTAACGCATATCAATCCTGAAAATGACACAGAAGACCTGCGATCCAAAATACAGGCCGGCACTACCGAAGTAATAATTGCGAAAGACTTAATGACAATTTCCCTCCAGACCAGAAATTAGACATAAGATATATTATGTAAACTTATCCGGGAATGTAAGTCTTGACACTTCCCTTTTTTGTGAAAGCATTTTTTTTAATTGAAAAATTAAAGGAGTTTTTATGGAATCTTTTTCTGTCACCACCAATCACAGAAATCAATTTATTGATATTACTAATGATGTAAAAAAAGCAGTTAACAAATTGAATATCTCATCAGGTGTCATTACGGTTTTTTGCCCGCACACAACTGCCGCCATTACAATCAATGAAAATGCTGATCCTGATGTGACCAGTGATATGATGCAAAAATTGAATTCATTGGTTCCGCCCCATGAAGGATATGCTCATGCCGAAGGAAACTCCGACTCACATATCAAAAGTTCACTGGTTGGGAATTCATGTCAGATAATTGTCGAAGATGACCGTTTACAGCTGGGCACATGGCAAGGAATTTATTTTTGTGAATTTGACGGACCGAGAACACGAAAAGTTTGGGTGCAGTAGAACTGGTTATTGGTATTAGTCCTCTCCTCTTGCTTTATTTTTCTGTTTTCCAGTGGATTAGCATTATATCTCAAAAATTTTGGGAATAATCAGATAGATCATCAACTGTAACTATTGTTCATCATTCATATCTTACAGAGTTAAAAATTAAGGATAATAGTATGAAAAAACCTGAAAATAGCATTTTTGTAATTTTTGGCGGCACCGGCGACCTTACCAAACGAAAAATAATTCCAGCCCTGTATAGAAATTATCAGCAGGATTTATTACCGGACAATTTTGCAATTGTCGGCCTGGGCCGCACAAAATTTGACCAGCAGTCTTACAGGAAAAGCTTTCGCCCGTGGCTCGGTAATGAGGAAAATGTGGATGACTTCATTTCCCATATTCATTTTAAAAATTTGGATGTGGGTTCCAGACAGGATTTTGTTGATTTGAAATCCTTTTTAGACACTTTAAATAAGCAGGTTAGCGCTAATAACAACTATTTGTTTTACCTGGCAGTTGGCCCTAACTTTTTTGAACCAATTATTGAAAATCTGGGCCGGGTTAATCTCTGCAGTAAGGGCTCCAAATCCGGATGGCAGCGGCTGGTTGTGGAAAAACCTTTCGGCACTGATTTAATTTCTGCTAAAAAATTGAATAACAAGGTATTAGAGCATTTCAATGAAGGAGATGTTTACCGTATCGATCATTACCTCGGTAAAGAAACTGTTCAAAATATTTTGGCGTTTCGCTTTGCCAACGGCATTTTTGAACCACTCTGGAACAGAAATTATATTGATCATATCGAAATAACCGGCGCAGAAAATAACGGCGTCGGCAGCCGCGGCGGCTATTACGACCAGTCCGGCCATATGCGAGATATGGTACAAAATCATCTATTACAAATTCTTGCCACCGTTGCCATGGAACCGCCGAATAATTTTGAGTCCAAATCAGTGCGGGATGAAAAAGTAAAAATTTTTGAAGCCCTGGCGCCAATTGATGCAAAAAATGTTGAAAAAAGTGTTATTCGCGCCCAGTATATAGCTGCTGAGATTGACGGCAAAAAAATTAATGGCTATCAGCAGGAAGATAAAGTCCCCGGTAATTCAACAACGGAAACCTTTGTGGCGATGAAAGTTATAGTGGATAATTGGCGCTGGTCCGGTGTTCCCTTTTACATTCGAACCGGAAAACGGCTGCCGGCGCGGGTCAATGAGGTGGTTATTCATTTTAAAAAAACACCCCATCATCTTTTTACATCCATGAGTCGCAATTCCATCAGGCACAACAAACTGATCCTGCGCATTCAGCCTGATGAGGGAATAGTCATGAATTTCGGCATGAAACAACCAGGTGAAGGGTTTCATATCAAAAATGTCAGTATGGATTTTCATTATTCCGATCTGACCAGCGAATCATTACCCGATGCCTATGAGCGGTTACTGCTGGATGTGCTAAATGGCGATCCAACGCTCTATGCCCGTAATGATGCGGTAGAAGCATGCTGGCGTTATATTTCCCCGGTTTTGAATGAGTGGCAGCGTAACAACGAGATCGGATTGTACCACTATCCGGCTGGTACATGGGGACCGAAAGAGGCTGACCAACTATTTGAAAATGATGAAAATACCTGGCATAACCCCTGCCCTAACCTGACAAATAAAGGAAACAATTGTGAACTCAGCTAATATTAAAATTTTTACCGATCCCATTGAATTGTCTGAAAACCTGACAGAAGCGTTTATAAAATATATCGACAAAAGATCCAGTGTCAATATCGCCCTGGCCGGTGGCAGCACACCAAAAATTATATATTCAACCCTGTCGCAGCCAAAATACCAGGACAAAATTGACTGGTCAAAGATCTATTTGTATTGGGGTGATGAGCGGTGTGTTCCGCCGGTTCATGAAGAAAGTAATTATCGCATGGTTAAAGAAGCCCTGCTGAACCATATTAATATTCCCGCTGAAAATATCCACCGTATTAAAGGAGAAGCGGATCCTGATCGGGAAAAAAATTATTACAGCAGGTTATTATACACAAACTTGCCACAGAAAAATGGCATTCCGGTTTTTGACTGGATATTCTTAGGACTTGGAGATGACGGCCATACTGCTTCTCTTTTTCCTGATTCCGGAAATTTGAAGGTTGAGGATCCACTGTGTGTTGTGGCTGAACATCCTGAGACCGGTCAGCAGCGCATATCTCTCTCCCTGCCCCTTCTTGCCAATGCTAACAGAATTTCATTTCTGGTAACCAATAAGAAGAAGGCACAAATCATTGAAAAAATATTGAGATGCAGAACAGTTTCACCACAATATCCGGCGTCGCTACTCTATGAGAAACGACCGGATGCGGAATGGTGGCTGGACCATGACGCCGCAGCTTATCTGCACATGTCATTGTAGAACGCCTATGAAAATAAAAGTCAAGATGTACCCCTAAAAAAACCTAAA
>CAZCHS010000041.1:0-25662 GCA_964498725.1 uncultured bacterium
ATATGATTTGGTTGACCGCTAGTCCCTTGGGTAACTAAAGTTAAGTTAATAGGTGGTATAGAAAATCCCTGCTTCCGGTTGAATATGGTGCAACCATCTATCGTAAAATAATTTGATTTTTAAAGGGCTTTAATTTTGTATTGCTTTATTTATTTTCTTTTATATCTGATTGCGGACTGGAAGTCCGCGCTCCTGATATTTACAAAAAAAGGTCCCGAAATACGAGACCTTTAATTTTTGCTCCGGAGGAGAGACTTGAACTCCCGACAAAGTGGTTAACAGCCACCTGCTCTACCAACTGAGCTACTCCGGAATCACTATCAAAAAGAACGTGCTAAATTTAGAGCAATAAATACTATCTTGCAACAGAAAAATTACAATTTTTGATAATATTTATGAAGTTTTGCCCAGGTTTCTTCCAGGCCTTCGGAAATGACTTTTGTATGGCCGATAATGGGCATAAAATTGGTATCACCATTCCAGCGGGGAACAACATGCATGTGAAGGTGGTCCTTGACACCGGCGCCGCCTACCTGGCCAAAATTTAAGCCTGTATTAAAACCCTGCGCACGCATTGCTTTGCCCAAAATATCGATGGAAACCTCCATCAATTTCATCATTTCAAGTTTAGCCGCGTCGGACAGATCTGAAAGTTGATTCGTGTGTTGATAGGGCGCGATGAGTAAATGTCCGTTATTATAGGGATAATAATTCATAATAATAAAGGTCTCATCCCCGCGATAGAGGATGAGACGTTTTTGATCATTATTTTCTTGTGGATACTGACATAAAAAGCATTCTTTTGGTTTTTCGCTTAATATGTACTCCATTCGCCAGGGCGCCCAGAGTTTATCCTGCTGCATATATTATTCTGACTCTTTTTTATTTGATTCCGCAATTACCTTTTCCTGAACTTCTCCGGGTACTTTTTCATAATGAGAAAATTTCTTTTTGAAAAGTCCTTTTCCCTGTGTCATTGAGCGCAATGAAGTTCCGTAATGGTAAAGCTCCGACAACGGAACCTGGGCCTTGATAACCTGGTATTTACCTTCTGCACCCATACCGGATACTTTACCGCGGCGGGTAGAGACATCTCCCATTACATCGCCCATGTATTCTTCCGGAACAGTGACTTCCAGATTATAAATCGGTTCCAGCAGAACCGGTTTCGCCACTTTAAAGCATTCTTTCAAAGCGCCTTTACCGGCGATCTGGAAAGCGATATCTTTGGAATCCACCGGATGCATTTTGCCATCATAAAAATCCACTTCAATGTCTGTTACCTTGTAACCGGCGACAATTCCTTCTTCACAAATTTGTTTAACACCTTTTTCTACAGAAGGAACAAAAACACGGTCCACATTCTGTCCAACCAGTGATTCTACAAAAACGACTCCGCTGCCTTTGGGAGCAGGTTTAACACGCAGCCATACTTCGCCGAACTGTCCTGCACCACCGGATTGCTTTTTATGGCGATATTTGCCTTCACCCGGTTTTGTAATGGTTTCACGATAAGGAATTTTTGGTTGTTTGGTATCAACATCAACACCAAATTTATTTTTTAGTTTTTCCAGCATGATTTTCAGATGAAGGGCACCTTGTCCGTGGATAACTGTTTGTTTCAGTTCCGGATCAATTTCATAAGAGAAGGTCGGGTCTTCATCAGACAGAGTTTGCAACCCTTCTTTGATCTTGTCTTCATCGGATCTTGATTTTGGTTCAATGGCTTCGGAAATAACCGGAAGCGGCCATTCAATTCTGGGATATTGTATTTTCATGTCTTTCTCACACAGTGTATCGGAAGTGTGTGTATTTTTCAATTTGGTCACAGTACCAATATCACCGGCGTGAAGATGAGCAACTTCAGCTTTCTCTTTGGCATTTAAAACAAAAATCTGGGAGAATTTTTCAGTTTTTCCGGACTTTGTATTATAAAGGTCCATTCCGCCGGAAAGTTTGCCGGTCATGACTTTAAAAATTGATAATTCACCCACATGGGATTCCGCCGAGGTCTTAAAAGTAAAAATGGATGTTTGATCGGAATCATCGATTTTGACTTCAATTTCTTCCCCGGCTTTCATTGCTTTTTTCGGAACAGTCAGATTGGGTGCCGGACAATATTTCAGGATATTGTCAAGCAATGTGCCGGTTCCGACATTTGTGAAGGCCGATACTGCATATACCGGGAATAACTGCCGGGTTCGAATTGCTTCAATGATACCTTTTGACAATTCTTCTTCAGTCAATTCTCCGGCCTCGAAATATTTTTCCAGTAATTCTTCATCGGATTCCGCCACAGCTTCTACAAGTTCTTCTCTGAGGGTTTCAACTCTGTCTTTGATGTCGCCGGTAAGTTCTTCCGATGACATCTTGCCTTTGCCGTCAACGGTGTAGGTAAAGATTTTTTGGCTGATCACATCGGCAACTTTGGAAAAAGCCGCGCCATGATTGACAGGAATCATAAAAGGGACCACAGCATTGCCATATAGATTTTTCAATTCTTCAACAATTTTATCAAAATCCGCTTTTTCCCGGTCCAGATGATTCACGACAAAAGAGACTGCAATATTATCATCTTTTGCATAATTATAGACCAGATCAGTTCCGACTTCACAACCGGTTTCGGCGTGAACACAGATCATTCCCATATCCGCCACCCGGGTGGCGCCCACGGCTTCACCAATAAAATCAAGATAGCCGGGAGTATCGATCATATTAATTTTATTTTTTTTGTGTTCGGCAAATAATACAGTAGAATTTATCGAATGTTTTTTCTCTTTTTCTATTTCTGTATAATCTGATTTTGTGTTTCCATCATCAATTCTACCTAGTTTAGTTGTGGCGCCTGTGTAATGCAAAATACCTTCAACCAAAGAAGTTTTTCCTGATGCAGCGTGTCCCAGTAATGCAATGTTTCTGATTTCGTTTGTTTCAAATTCTTTCAAAATAGAACCCTCCTAAGTTCAAATTAGTGTGAATGAATAAATTTATCTCTTAATATGTTACCTAAATAATTTTCTTTGAAATCCTTATAAATTTCAATGAATTCCGGTTGTAAAAAATAGGGTAGTTTTTTCTGTGCATAATCTTTTATTTCTTGTTTTTCCAGCTTTTCTTCATCCTTTGGAATAATACAAAATTTAATATTATCATCCTTTTCGCCAAGAAGTTTCATGACATGGATACGATTTATTTTTGGATGTTGTATAATCACGTCTTCAATGTCCGTCGGAAAAATAGTAAATCCCTTTTTGTGAATCGCATTGCTTTTACGGTCGATAAAATGGAAATAACCTTCATGGTCTTTCCGAACCAGGTCACCGGTAGCAAACCAACGGTTGTGCCTGTTTTGGTTGCGCTCGGAATTGTAATAGGAAATCAGGTTGGACTCCGATTGAATATGTAATTCTCCGACTTTTCCGGTAGGCAACTCCACTTTCATAGGATTCATGACTTTCATTTCCACGCCGGGAATCGCTTTTCCCAGTGAGGATGGAATCACATTATCACGGATTGAATTAAAACTCACTACCATTGATTCCGTTAGACCGTATCCCTGTAACAGGTTCGCCTGATATTTACTGCGCCAGAGATTAACGGTATCAAGATCAATCGGACTGTTTAGGGAGAGAACAAATTTTAAATTTTTTAAATAAGTATTGTTTTCGTGATTAACCATTGTTCGAAGAATTAAAGGCACACCGGCGAATAAATTCACCTGCTGATCTTTTATCGACTGCAGGATTGAACCCGCGTTTTTCTCTTTTGGTATGGAGACTGTTCCACTTGAAATAATGGCCAGGGAGATAACTAAAACCAGTGATATGTAATTTGCAAAATCAGGATATCCCAAAAAAGTAAGGTTTTTCTGATTATTAATAATTTTGAAACATGACAGCGCATTGCTGACCAGGCTCTTGTGAGAATGGAGAACATTTTTAGGGTTCCCGGTTGTGCCGGAAGTAAACATTATAATGGAAGGATTTTCCGGATTCAGAAAGGGAATTCTTAGTTCCGGATTATGATTGCTTTCTGTTAATGTTGCATAACTGACTTCATCATCCTCTTTTGCACCAATAATTATTTTTTCAACTTTGCTGTGTTTGCGGTTGACGATATCCCGGTATTTTTCATGAAAAATTATTTTGGACAGGTTCAGGCCCGACATTTTATGCAGCAGCAGTTCTTCTTCAAGATTCGGTGAAAATAAAACCGCAATATCTGAGTTTTTTTGGATTGCCAGAAAACTGATAATGAATTCCGGAGAATCATCCAGTAATAAACCAATATACTGCTGTTTTTGTTTGGGTTTATACAAATTGGCGGAAAGATTATTAACCCGGTTGGCAATAGTTTTATAGGTATATTCCTCACCTGCATGTTTTATAAAAACTTTATTGGGGTTTGTATATTTATTTTCAGATAAGTATTGAATTAAATCTTTCATGCCTGACAATCTAATATTTCAAATAATTTACGGCTGACCATTTTAATAAATTTGTCTTTATTAATCAAGTTATTTACATCTAAATTTGAATAAAAGTTAATACAATTTTTAAGAATTTATTACTAATATGAATTTCCCCCGGATTTTTCTTCAAATTTAAGATGATATTTGGCGTTCATAAAACAAACCGGTAATAAGAAAGGAACGGTTTTTGATAGTTATCATTCTGATTTTTTATTATTTGAATCTGAATCCATTCTTATTTTTTAGAATTGGGGAGTATAATGACCACAAATAATCTGCAAAATATTTTAGTTGTAGATGATGATCCGAAAATACTTGAGTTATTTAAATATTTTTTGGCTAAGCATAATTTTAATCCCATCCTGGTAGAAGATGCCGCGACGGCACTGGATTATTTCAATAACCACTCGATCGACCTGATGCTTTTAGATGTCGTGATGCCAAAAATAAGCGGTCATGAAATCTGTCAAAAAATTCGAAAAATATCAGATGTACCGATTATTTTCATTTCCGCGCTATCCGACATAGAGGATAAGGTGAAAGCCTTTGAAGTGGGCGGCAATGATTACATTACCAAACCTTTTTTAGAAAGAGAAATACTCTACCGGATCAATATGCATCTGAAAATGTATGAAAATCAGAGAAAACTCAAAGATACAAAAGAGGAATATGAACGAATATTAAACTCAATGCGGGAAGCCTATTTTAAGGCTGATCCACGAGGAAATATTTCTGTTAAATCACCTTCATTAAAATCCATACTCAATACTTCCGATAAAAAATTAAAGAATATTTACGATTACTTTTTAAAAGCTGAGCAGAAAAGTAAATTTCAGGCTTTATTAAAAAGAAAAAAGCGGGTCAATAATTTGGAAATTTGCATGAAACCTGAAAATGGATCCGCTATTACAACCTCGATAAGTGCCAATTTTCTCGATAATGATTGCTTTGAAGCATTTTTGATCAATGTGACAGAGCAGAAAAAACAGGAAGTGGAAATAAAGCGGCGCGCGCGGTACAGTAAATTCGTAACGCAAATTGGGAAAAGGATTACCGAGAAGTTGGAAATAAATTCCCTGTTAAAGGAAATTGTTAATTCCATTTATGAAATATTTAAATTTGATGGAGTAATGCTTTTTTTTAAAGAAGATGCAAAATCCATTCGCCTGGCCAAAATGGCGGGAAACTATAAGAATATATTTGCTGAAGACCTTGCTTTAAATATTGAACAGGGGCTAATTGGGAAAGCCATAAAAACCAATCAAATCATTTATTCTAATAATGTTGAAGAAAGTAAAGAATATATTCGCTATGACAATGAAGACACAAAATCTGAATTGGTGATGCCCTTTGGATATGACGGTGAGATTGTCGGCGTTATCGACATCCAAAGCAAACAGAAAAATTCCTTTGATAACTTTGATCTGGAAATCATGGAGAACCTCAGCGCTGAAATCGGCGCCGCCGTGAAAAATGCCACGCTTTACAAAAAAGTTCAGGATGCGCTTATCAACCGGAAATATGCCGAACAGCTAAAACAGGAGGCCCAGAATAATTATTACAATCTGTTCCATTCCCTGCCGGACCCGGTATTTGTGATTGATCCCAAAAACTACAAGATACAGAAATTTAATCAGAAGAGCCTCGATTATTTCGGCTACACTGCGGATGAGATGCAAAACCTTCATTTCAAAAAATTTTACTCCGAGGATGCCTTTAAAGTTTTTAAGAATAATATCAATGAATGGAATAAGCATAATTTCCTGACACATATTAAACTTAAAAATAATCTTGAGCGGGAAGTCATGATCCATACCAAACGGTTTAAAGTCAATGATAATGACTATTTAATTGCTATTTTCCATGATTTGCAAAAATTGAAACAAATCGAGAGAAATTTCAACAAAACAAAAAAAGAACTGGAAAAGAAAAATGATGAATTAGAGCGCAGTCAGGAATTGTTGATGAAAAAAATGATTGAATTGAAAAAAACCCAAAAACATGCGGAAAAATCAAAGCGTGAACTTGAGATCATTAATCATCAACTGGAAGAATCCATTGAAAATTCCAATCGCCTGGCCATGGAAGCGGAATATGCAAATGTTGCGAAATCTGAATTCCTTTCCAATATGAGTCATGAAATCCGGACCCCCATGAATGGTATAATTGGCATGGGAAGCATATTGCTGGAAACTTCCCTGAATAGTGAACAGGAAGAATATGTACGCACCATAACCAATAGCGCGGAAGCCTTATTGTCAATTATTAATGATATTCTGGATTTTTCAAAAATTGAAGCCAATAAAATTGTCATCGAGGAGGAATCATTCAATCTGATTGAATTTTTAGAAGAGTTGTCCCTAATTTTTACCATTCGCGCTACGGAAAACAACTTGTATTTCAGCTCTGATATTGGGGATGATGTTCCGGAGTTCATCGTCGGTGATATTACACGGTTGCGGCAGATTCTGACCAATATTTTGGGTAATGCCACTAAATTTACAGAAAAGGGCGGCATTGAATTTAATATCCGGCTCGTTAACCAATACAGAAGCGGTAAAGTACAATTGGAATTCGAAATAAAAGATACTGGGGTTGGCATTCCGCAATCAAAATTACTAAAGATTTTTAATTCTTTTGAGCAGGCTGATAGTTCCACGACAAGAAAATATGGCGGTACCGGTTTGGGGCTGCATATATCCCGTAGTTTGGTGCAGTTGATGGGCGGTGAAATCACTGTCGAGAGTGAAGAAAATACCGGCTCGATATTCAGATGCGTGATTCCCTTTAAGCGATCGCGGGAAATAAAGAAAACATCTTCGCAGCTATTGGAAAGAAGCCGGGTTATTAATAATCGCAATAAATACAATATCTTGATCGCTGAAGATAATAAAACAAACCAACTGGTTACTCTGAATATGGTCCAAAAACTTGGGTATAACGGGGATATTGCCGGCAATGGTGTCGAAGTATTGACGAAAATAATGGAAAAGGAATATGACCTGATCCTGATGGATATCAAAATGCCTGGCATGGACGGAGAAAAAGCAACAAAAGAAATCCGGAATAAATCCAAATACGAAAAATATAAACAAATTCCCATTGTCGCACTGACTGCCCATGCCAATAAAAGCGATAAAGAAGATTTTGTTAATGCCGGAATGGATGATTATATCTACAAACCAACAAAAATGGTAATCCTGGATACTACTATTGAAAAACAGTTGCTTAATTCCAATCACGCCGGGACAATAATAAAAAATAAAAAAAATGCCGGCCAAAAAGAATTAACAGACTTGAAAAAGGAAACCGGCGGAAATACTAAAAAATTTCTAAGCAACAGCCTTGAATACGACAAGTTGCTTGATAAATTTTATGATGATGAGGAAATCGCCCAGGAAATATTGTTTATATTTGTTGATGATTTTAAAACAATGCTGGAAGAATTGCGGGAAACAATACCGGAAAAGGATTTTGCTATGATGTATGAAACCGGCCACAAAATGAAAGGAAGCGCCGGTAACATTGAGGCCAAAAAACTCTATACTGAATGTAAAAAATTCCTGTTCTACTGTAAAAAAAATAAGTATGACCAATGTCTGGACATTTTTAAAAATATTGAAGAGGAATTTGATCATGTCACAAATAATATCAATGCAATTTTAAAGAGTTAGGCGGTAGGTATGATTTTTAATGAAGATGATCTATTGGAAAAAGTCGGTGGTCTTAAGGAATTAATGGTGGAAATGATTCAGATATTTCTGGCTGACAGCCGGCCGGCCCATGATAATGTCAGGCAGGCAATTGCTGACAAGGATTTTGTCAATTTAAGAGAGCATGCCCATGCTGTCAAAGGGTCTGCCATGAGTTTAAGTGCGGAAGAATATTTATCAGTGATATTGGATCTTGAAAAAGCCGGGTATGATGAAAATCCAAATCTGGACGAACTGGCAATAAAATTTGATGTTGCGTATGAAAAATTAATTAACAAGTTTGAGGAAATACTGGAGAGTAAAAAATGAAAATTTTAATGGCGGAAGATGATTTTACAAGCAGAAAAATATTGCAGATTATATTAGAAAAATATGGTAATCTGGATATTGCTGCAAACGGAGCAGAAGCGGTGAAAGCCGTTAAGTATTCTTATGCTCAGGGTGAACCCTATGATTTCATTTGTCTAGACATAATGATGCCGAAAAAAAGCGGACAGGAGACCTTAAAGGAAATCCGGGAAATCGAAAAAGAAAATGGAATTTTGGAAGGGGACGGCGCCAAAATTATTATGACCACTGCACTGGGTGATTCGGTCAATGTAATGGCGGCTTTTCGTGAACAGGCTGACGGCTATTTGGTTAAACCGATTTCTGCCACTGATATTAATAATAAAATGCAGGAATTAGGCTTAATTTAAGCATCGGAAAAGGCTGAACATGAGTTGGATTAAAAGTGAAGATTTGCTGAATGAAATTGTGTATAATTTACAGCACAAAGATTTGATCAAAGCAAAACTGGTGATGGAACATGTTGATCATATTGACAATAATACACAAAAACGGATCATGTATGAACTGAGTAAAGCCGATCCGGAATTTACAATTCCCCTGATAGCTCATGTAATTCAGCACAATAAAGCCTATGTTAATCGTTTTCCTGAGTTGAAAAATGCCCTTTTCCAGAATATTTTACAAAAACCCGCGGTCTTACTGGAATTGTTAAAACAGGATGTCGAGGAACTCAATATTTATATTGACATGGTTGGCGAGTTACAACTTTGTGATGCTGTTCCGGTCCTCCTGGATAAACTTGACAGTACCGACAGGTTAGATATTCAGTTAAAAATCCTTGAAAATCTGGGCAATATCGGTGATCCGTCACCCGTCCATAAAATTTCTAATTATCTCTATAGTGACAATCGCAAACTTGTTTTTATTACCATCGAAGCGTTGGCAAAAATTGAAACCCAGGAAAGTATGCAGATTTTGGCTAACCGGATGGGCAAAGAAGAAGATGTGGACCTCATCCTGCTGGAAAAATTTGGTGAAGTCCAGGATACGATTTCCCTGCGAAAACTGAATGAAGCAATTCAATCATATTCTCCGGTACTGCGAAATTTTGCGAAAAATAAAATGGACAAGATCGGGAAAAAGGTTGTTCCGGTTTTGATGGAAAATCTCTACATGCAGGACCCCAATACCCTTGTTCATACCCTGAATATTATCGGTGATCTCGGCGATGAAAGCGCGGTTGTCCCGATTCGCAAAATCATTCAGTCCAATCGTGACCCCAATGTCAGGTTTGCCGCCTATGAAGCCATTGGAAAGTTACCGGGTAAAAAAGGTAATTTTGCCCTTGCCAGCGGCCTCTCTGATGAAGATGATAATGTCCGGGTGGCCGCCGCCAAGGCTGTTGATACAAAGTATGACAATCTGCTGGCTGCCGGCATTGGTAATCTGCTGAATGGCAAAGATGAGGACGCTAAAAATATTATTAAGGTAATTCTGGACGCCCAGGCCGATAATGTCTTCATGGATTTGATCGATAAAAATGAATTTTTTACAAAACATGCCATTGAATATCTAAATAAAAAAGTCCACCGCGACACTAAAGAGCACTTTTTGGCATTGTTAAAAAAAGCCGACCTTACGAAATTAGTGAATAAACTCTCAGTAAAACCGATAGAAGAATTGGATGTACAGAACATCTTGATTTGCGCGGTTGATGATTCCAAATTAATATTAAAAATATATAAATCTGTACTCCATGATTTGGGTTATGATTCCATGCTGTTTGAAAATCCTCTGGAAGCATTGGACTGGCTAAAGCAACTCAAACCGGCTATATTATGTACAGATTTGAATATGCCTCAGATGACAGGAATAGAATTGACGAAAGAATTACGCAAGACCTATTCAAAAGCCGAACTGCCGATTGTAATGGTAACCACCCAGGATGACAATCCCGATATGATGGCCGCCAAAAAGGCCGGCGTCAATGACTTTGTTCAGAAACCTTTTAACGCTCCTAAATTACGTGAAATATTTAACCAATATATTGATTTAAATGAATAAGAAAAATTTTTTAGTACTGATCGTTGATGATAAAATACTGAACCAAAAGGTATTGTCGGCAATACTGGAAAAAAATAATTTCCGTACTCTTACCGCCTCCAACGGGAAAGAAGCACGGGAATTTGCAAAAAAATTCCAACCGGATATAATTTTGTTGGATATAATGATGCCGGTGGAAGATGGATTTCAAGCCTGTAAAAAATTGAAACAAGATCCATATACTGCTGACATTCCGGTAATTTTTATTTCCGCTCTGGATGACGCTGAAAATAAAGTGGAAGGATTGACTATCGGCGGCATTGATTATATCACCAAACCCTTTAATAAGGAAGAGGTGCTGGTGCGGGTTCGGAATTATCTGAAACTATACCAAAATTATGAACGAATAATCAAATCACAATCAGAAAAATTGCTACAAATTAAGAATGCCCAAAAAGCAATTCTGGTGGAAAGCAGGGACCTTCCGGAAGCAAAATTTGCCGTGAAATACAAACCGATTCTGGAAGCCGGCGGGGATTTTTATGATGTCTTTGAAACCGGCAATGGCATATATGAGTATTTTCTGGCTGATATCAGTGGACATGACATCGGCGCCAGTTTTGCCACTTCCGCGTTAAAAGCGCTGGTCAGAAATAATTCATCACAACTATACACAGTCAGTGAAATTACCAATACAATTAATAAGATTTTGTGCACCATATTTAAATCCGGCCAACATATCACCGCAGCCTATTTGCGAATTGATCGCAACCGGTTGATTGTTTCCTATATAAACGCTGCCCATCTGCCGGTTTTTTACATTCCCCAAGAGGGTAAAATAAAACAATTGGCAGCCAACAACGGTATTATCGGCGCTTTTAAGGAGACCCTTTTCATGTCTGATAAAATGGAAATCAAGGAAGGAGACCGTTTTGTATTATTCTCCGATGGATTAGTGGAATCCTTTGCGAATAATAAAATGAGCCGCACAGAGGGAACAGAAAAATTACTTGAAATTATCAATGAGCACCGGGAACAGAATCTTGATAGTCTGGTATCAATTATAATGAATGAAATGTTTCTTGATGATCGAAATGTTGAAGATGATATCGTTGTTCTCGTTGCAGAAGTTTAAATAACTGGAATAAGTGCTTAATTGTCCTTAGATTGAAGTATTATGTTACCTGAAGTAAATACAACAAACCCAAATTTTAAGATCTTTCAGAGTTCTGTGGTGGGCTCTATGCAGGAATCGGAACGAAACCGTAAAAAGAAAGAACCCTCACGTTTAAAAAGTGTCAAACAGACCAAGAACAAAGATCAATACAGTTCCACTTCAAAAGATACCATTGAAAAAGATGAAACTGCTATTGAACCGGTTACAAAAAAAGAAAAACGTCAGCAGCAAAAACAAACCCGCCATGCTAATATGCATTATGCGGCCAGTGCCTACAATAAGCAGGAGAATCTGAACAGACGCATGAAATCAAAAAAATCAGCGCCCATCGTTGAAATTTAATTCTGCCTTTTTAATACTTCCCTAACCACCCGTTCTCCTAAATTTTCCACACTTTTCAAAACTTCTTTATTGTCAAAAACCGGCTGTTGTGCGCCCAATCCCTGATGCCCGGCGGATATCCCGTACATACCATCACCTACCAGTGTCATTCCATGAATAAACATCATATCCTGCAAAGCGCGCAAAGTAGTTTCCTGTCCGGCATAAGGAGAAGCACCAACACTGATGGCGGCGCCAATTTTTCCCATAAGTTTATAGTCCGTACGAAGGGCGCGGGTTTTGTCCCAAAAGGCTTTTAACTGTGCGGATACAGTACCAAAATACACCGGACTGCCCATAATAATACCGTCAGCCTGTGATAATAGATCGTAGGTTTGCTCCAGTTCAGTATTGCCATAGCAGGATTTTGAACAGGGGCTGGAGCAGTGAATGCAAAAGGGGACTTTAAGATTGAGCATTATCGAATTAACATGGATTATATGTGTATCAAAACCTTTATCTTGCGCGACTTTGAGCGCTTTTTCCAACAAAAATTTAACATTACCTTTCGGCCTTGGGCTGCCATTGATCGCAATAATTTTCATGATTCCCTCATTTAATTGTTAATTTTATGTCGAAAGATAAGAAATATCGAAAAATATTAAAAATTTTTCTAAAGTTAAAAATAAAGGTGCCGATAAGGAAAATAGGATCAATCTATAGTAACAGGTAAGAAAATGGATTTTTTGATAAACAACATTGAAAATGTAAAAAATACTCAGATGAAACCCATCACGGTGGAAAAAAGAAAAACTGCCGAGAGGGAACAGACATCTGTTATGGAGAAAAATGACGAAGTTGTTATTTCAAATGATCTGAAAAAGTTTAATAAGGAACTGGATGAAACTGATAAATATAAAGAGAAGCTGGAAGAAGCAAAGACATCCAGCCAGGAACAAATCAAAGAATTTCAGGAAAAAGTAAAGAAGAATTCCTATAACTTCGAGCAAGTCAATGATAAAATTGTTTATTCACTCCTAACACTGCCGGCTTTTCAGCGCATCAATTTGACTCCTGCCGGGCAAAATAAACCCGAAACCAAAAGTAAAGCCTCTGCCAACAGTGAACTGGAAGAATTGAAAAAAATCCAGCAGGAACTCAGCCAGGGTGACCAGATTGATGAAGTATTAGAAGAGGCGCTGGATTACTTAATGAAATCCCTGATCTCATAGATTTTCAAAAATAAAATCAATTTCTTGATAAATCCTCATTAAAAAGTTAAAATATCAGGCATAATTATAATTAAAGGGGAGATTTTTATGTCTGACAGACGAAAAGGGTTACCATCACAAGCATATGAGAAAATAGATGGTAATTTGTACCAACCTTATATTCCAAAAGACGAAACCATGACGGAATTTACTTTAAAATCTTTGATCTACGGATCGATTTTTGGAATTTTGTTTGGAATGGCCAATGCTTATTTGGGATTACGTTCCGGGCTGACGATATCGACAGCGATACCATTGGCAGTATTGACAGTTGCCGTATCCAAAATTTTTCAGCGCTGGACCGGGAAAACATCAATACTTGAAAACAATATCACCAAAACAACCGGATCTGCAAGTTCATCACTTGCGTCGGGGATCATTTTCACTATACCGGCAATTTTTATGTGGGCAAATGAATCCGGCGAGGTTGACGCGCCGGGACTACTTAAAGTAACTATGATCGGCCTGGTCGGCGGCTTGATCGGTGTTCTTTTTATGATTCCTTTGCGACGGTTTTTAATTAAAAATGAACATGGCAACCTGCCTTATCCCGAAGGGATTGGTTCGGCTGAAGTGCTGGTGGCTGCTGACAGTGGCGGTACCGGCGCGAAGAATGTTTTCTGGGGATTGGGCGTGGGATTTATCTTTACCTTTATGATAAAAATTGTCCATCTGTTTAAAGATAATATTTGGGTAAAAATTCCCTTTATCAGAAATGCTCAGGTGGGAATGGATACACAGCCATCACTTCTGGGTGTGGGATATATTTTGGGATTTCGAATTGCTTTGATTATGGTCTCCGGTGGATTACTTTCTTTTTTGATACTGATTCCGGGTCTAACTTATTTTGGTCAACTGATTGGTTATCCGGTAGCGGATAATCTGGAAGTTATGGAAATCTGGAGTAAATACATTCGCTATATCGGCGCCGGTTCTGTGGCCACAGCCGGTTTCATCACCCTGATTAAATCCATTCCCACCATGCTCTCCTCTTTTAAAATCGGTTTTGAGCAATTACGAAAAGCCAAGGAAGGTGTAAAAATTGAACGGACAGATGATGATATTTCCCTGAAAGCGGTCTTTATTTCTGTTGGTATCATTACCCTGATTGCCGCTGTTTTGCCAAATATCTTTGATTTTACCGATTCCATTCTGATGAGGTTGCTGGCAGCCTGTTGTGCAACTTTATTCGCTTTTTTCTTTACAACGGTTTCGTCCAGGATTGTTGGGCTGGTTGGTGTGACTTCCAATCCTACTTCCGGGATGGTAATCGCGACCCTGGTTTTGACCAGTTTAATATTTCTGAGTGTCGGACTGGAAGGTGTGACTGCTAAAGTTGCCATCATCACTGTCGGCGGAATTGTCGGCTGCGCGGCATCCATTGCCGGTGATACTTCCCAGGACCTGAAGGCCGGTTTCCTGCTCGGCGCCACTCCAAAAAAGCAACAATATGGTGAGTTGATTGGAGTGATCACCACTGCCTTTTTTGTGGCAGGAAGTGTGCTGATCCTTGGCAAGGCCCATGGATTTGGTTCTCCGGAACTCCCTGCTCCGCAAGCGTCAATGATGAAAATGATCATCGACGGTATGGTAGAACAGAATATTCCCTGGTCTTTGGTATTGATCGGTGTCGGTATCACTTTGTTTGTGAATTTTGTGCTGAAACTGCCGGCTCTGGCTTTTGCTGTTGGCGTCTATCTGCCGGTGACGACCATGGTGCCGATTTTTATCGGTGGAACCATTCGTAAAGTCATTGAAGACCGGTGCGGCAACAATACTGAACTGAAGGAAAAACGCCGGGAAGCCGGAATTTTATTTGGCGCCGGACTGGTCGGTGGAGACGGATTGATGGGCGTATTAATTGGTTTACTGGTAATTCTTGGAGTTAAGCCGGAAATACTGGCTGTGGATTGGGCCGGTAAATTTTCATTCTTCATTGCCGCAATCTGCTTTATCGGATTAGTTTACCTGTTGATTCGCGCTACCAGAGTGAAAAAAGATTAAAATAATATCAAAATAAATTATAAAAAGAGGCTGCTTTTGTGGTCTCTTTTTTTGCAAATTATTGATTCCGGCTGTCAATACAGGCGTATGCGCTGTGATTATGGATGGATTCAAAATTTTCCGATTCGATGTGGTACCATTCAATGGCCTTCAGTTTGTTTAATGCCACGGCAATATTCCGCACAATATCCTCCACAAACATGGGATTGTCAAAGCCTTTTTCTGTGACGAATTTTTCATCCACCCGTTTCAAAATCGCGTAGACCGGTGAGGACGCGGCATTTTCCGCAATCTCAATTAAGTCTTCAAACCAGATGAAATCTTTTATCTTGACTTCAATTGTCACATAGGAGCGCTGATTATGGGCGCCATAATCGGAAATTTCTTTGGAGCAGGGACAGACCGATGTGATCGGAACTTTGACCTTAATTATAAATTCTTCGACGTCGCCTTTTAATATTCCGGCATAAGTACATTCATATTCCATCAAAGATCCTATTTTTGAAACCGGAGCAGTTTTTTCAATGAAATAAGGAAAGGTCATTTCCATATGCGCTTCTTCCGCTTCCAGCCGTTCTTCCATATCCCGCAGAATATCACTCATTGTGTCAATGTGCAGGCGATTATGGTATTTATTCAGTATTTCAATAAACCGGCTCATGTGAGTACCGCGGAAATTATGGGGAAGGTTTACATACATATTGATATTACCGATGGTATTTTGAAATTTATTTTTTTTGTCCAAAACTGTGATGGGATATTTTACGTCTTTTACACCGACTTTATTAATGGGCATATTGCGGGTGTCTTTTTCATTCTGAATATCTTTCATTATTTTTGCCTGAACCCTTCTTTTGTATGTTCGGCAGTGACGATTGTTTTTACATTACCACGGCGATTGAAGTCTCCTTCCACTTTGATCCAGCGGGGATTGATTGTCTCGATCAGATCATCCATGATTTTATTGACTGCTTCTTCATGGTAAATGCCCTGGTCACGAAAACTGTTGATATATAGTTTGATGGATTTTAGTTCCACGATGTATTCGTCAGGAATGTAAGTAACATTAATCGTGGCAAAATCCGGGTATCCATAAACCGGGCACATGGCGGTAAATTCAGGCAAGGAGATAAAAACTTCATAATCCCTGTCCGGATATTTATTGGGAATGGGTTCCAGTTTGGCGTTTTTGATGGCTGTTTGACCTGTTGGTTTTTGAGCATTCATTATAATAAATCTCCTTTAATGATCTATGAGTTGGTCTTTAATTGATTTAGGATTTTTTCGGTTATCAGTTATTGTTAATATTACAATTGAATCATTTAATATTTTATAATAGAATGAAATTTGTTTGGTTAAAGTACATTGGCGGATACCGGGAAATTGTTTGGATTCGACACATAAATATGGGTGTTCAGAAATTATTTCAAGCATATTATCAAGTTTTTGTACAAATTTTTTTCTATGAAATATTGACCAATTATTTTCCAGATATTTAAGTATCAGGGTTAGATTATTTTTGGCATTTTTCGTAAGTACAATTTTCATTATTAATCAGCGTAAGTCTTTGATGAAATCCTCATAATCGTGAAGTCGACCCTTTTCAATATCTTCCAGACCTCTTCGTATTTCTGCTTTCTCATCGCTTGATAACTTATTCCAGAAGTCTGTATCAACATTATTTTTAAGTATTTGCTTAATTGCCGTCAACGTCTCAAGGTTGTCATTATCCAATACTAACTTAACTATCTCAATTTTTTCTGTCTGTATATTCATAATTGACCTTTTTTAGAAAATTAGGTTATTATTTTTTAGATTTCAAGCAACTTTATTCAACATAATTCGTCGGATCATCAATCCCGGCTTCTTTAAAACCATTTCTTCGCAGGACACAACTGTCGCACTTTCCGCAGGCGAGACCTTCCGGTGTCGGATCGTAGCAAGTCAGGGTTTTGCTGTAGTCAACTCCCAGTGATACGCCTTTTTGAATGATTTCTGATTTTTTAAGATTGATCAGGGGTGTATGAATTTTGATCTGATTTTCTTTTGAAAGACCTGCTTTGGTGGCCAGGTTAGCGGTTTTTTGAAAGGCTGCAATGAATTCCGGACGACAATCGGGATATCCCGAGTAATCCAGCGCATTGACTCCGATAAAAATGTCCCAGGCACCCAGGGTCTCCGCATAAGCTGTGGCCAGTGAAAGAAATACCAGGTTGCGCGCAGGAACATAGGTCACCGGAATAACCGATTCGTCAATATTGTCACTGTCATTTTTCGGAACATCAATATCATCGGTTAAAGCACTGCCGCCAAAAGCCGCCAGGTTTATATCAATAATTTTGTGATCGACAGCACCGAAAGCTTTCGCCGTATCAATTGCCATATTCAATTCAGGATCGTTCCGCTGTCCATAGCGAAAACTGAGGGCGTATATATTAAATCCCAGGTTTTTGGCAATTGCCATATTGGTTGTTGAATCAAGGCCGCCACTGAGTAAAACCACGGCTTTTTTTGTCATAATAATTATCTTCCTTTCGCGTCCTTTGGCCATATATATTTGTGTAATTGCAATTGGAACCTGACGTTCAGATTGTCTTTCAAAATGAGCTCGCAAAGGTCTTTCGGTGCAAAATTTCCTTTGACCACTGACATTAAAACCTTACACCTGTCAGTTAATTTATGATCGCTTATCCGGTCCTTACTCCATTGATAATCCCGATTGTCGGAGATAACAAATTTAATTTCGTCTTCAGCAGTCAGGTAATCCAGGTTATGGATAATGAAACTGTCATCTTCACCGCTGCCCGGCGTTTTCCAATCGATTATTTTTATTACCTCAGACGGAATTTTTTCAAGGTTGCGGGAGCCATTGGTTTCCAATAGTATCGTGTATTCCTGTTCCCGCAATTTTCTAATCAGTTCATGGGTTTCCTGCTGTATCAGCGGTTCGCCGCCGGTAATTTCCACCAAATTGCAATCATACTGATAAATTTCATCCAGAATATCTTCGATAGAAATCTCATCGCCAATTTGTTTTGCATATTCCGTATCGCAATAGGTGCAATTGAGATTGCATCCTGTCAGGCGGATGAAAATACAGGGCAGGCCGGCATAACTGGATTCCCCCTGAATGGAGTAAAATATTTCATTAATTTTAATAATATCAATCTTCCTTATAAATCACAGAATATTTTTCTGATTCCCAAACGGTTATTTGGTGCATTTCTACTTCATCAGGTAAAATTTTCTTAATTGCGTGATAGAGAAAATGAGCAATGTTTTCAGCCGTCGGGTTGTTATCCCGGAATGGCGGAAGTTGGTTTAAATTCTGATGATCCAGGTCATCGACGATGGTATTGATCAGTTGCTTCAAAGATTTGAAATCATAACAGATGCCGATCTCATCAACTTTATCGGTTTTTACTTCCACTTTTATTTTCCAGGTGTGCCCGTGCATATTACTGCATTTGCCATCATATCCGACGATCTGATGAGAAGAGGCAAAATGTGAATCTACGGCAATTATATACAATTGATGCTCCTTATTTTTAATAGCCCGGTTTTCAGGCCGGATTCGAATATGTAATTTATTAAATTTTGCACTAATTGTTAAAGTGTTTTAGACATTCGGCCAATAATATTTTGTAAGTCTTGATTTTTACACTTCAAATTGTGTAAATTTTTACACAATTAATTAGGAGAAGCCATGGCTACCAATTTAGCAATTGATAATAAATTGATTGAAGAAGCGAAAAATGTGGGAAACCATAAAACCAAGAAAGCTGCGGTAACAGAAGCACTGGTTGAATATATTACTCGTCACAAACAGGCTGAAATTGTTGATCTCTTCGGTGAAATTGAATATTATTCCGATTATGATTATAAAAAGCAACGCAATAAAGAATGAAAGTTTTAGTCGACACATCAGTCTGGTCGCTGGCCTTTAGACGTCACCATGCCAGGGAAACACTTATAATCAACCAACTAAAGGATTTGATTCAGGATCAGAGAGTTCAAATAATCGGTTCTATTCGCCAAGAATTGCTATCGGGAATTAAGTCTATCGAACAATTTGAAAAATTAAAAATTTATCTAAGCGCTTTTCCTGATATAGTATTGAATGAAAAGGATTACGAACTGGCGGCTATGTTTCATAATCAGTGTCGAAGTAAAGGCATTCAGGGATCAAATACAGATTTTCTCATTTGTGCCGTTGCCATTACCAGGAACATGTCCATATTTACTACCGATATAGACTTTACCTATTACAAAAGAGTTCTGGATATCCAACTTCACTAATTTTTTTGCAATACTCTATTATTTACATTAAATTTACATGAAAATTTCGAACAGGGGTGCCGCGCTCTCAGGTAGTGAGCCGGCTGAGAAAAGACCCTTAAAACTTGATCCGGATAATACCGGCGAAAGGAGGAAAAATGAAAAATCTACTTCGTGTTTTTATTTCCCTGATTTTATTATTAATGACCGCCGAGCTAGGAATGGCTGAAAATGCAGTCATAAATGGCCGTGTTTCCCGGCAGCAAACCGGGCAATCCCTGGCCTATGTCAATATTTTTGTGAAAGATAGTGACAATGGGACAATTTCCGATGAAAAGGGTGAATTTCAATTAACTGTGGAATCTCTGCCGGTGCAATTGATGGTTTCCCATATCGGTTTTAAACAGAAAGAAATTACAGTAACCAAGGCTGATGAATACCTGGATGTAACGCTTAAACAGGATATTCTCAGCAGCCGGGCAGTTGAAGTTTCCGCCACCCGGGCTGTGGAAGGCAAAACACCGGTAGCCTTCTCGACGCTGACCATTGATGAGATTGAAACCCGCTACACTGTAGAGGATGTGCCCATGGTACTGGCCATGGAGCCGGGCATTTATTCCTACAGCGAAAGCGGTAATGGCACCGGCTATTCCTATGTATCCATTCGCGGCTTTGACCAGAGCCGTATTGCTGTCATGCTTGACAATGTTCCGCTCAATGACAATGAGAGCCACCAGGTTTACTGGGTGGATCATGGTGATATTCTGGCCGATGCCAAAGATGTACAAATTCAGCGGGGAATTGGTAACAGCCTTTATGGTGCGGCTGCTTTTGGCGGTTCCATTAATGTGCTTACCCAGATTGCCAAACCGGAAGCAGCAGTTGATCTGAAAGCCGGTTACGGGTCATTTAATACACAAAAATACAGCGCAAAGGTCAACTCCGGCGAAAAACTCGGCGATAAGCTGAGTGCTTTTGCGCGGGTTTCTTCCATTACATCCGATGGCTACAGAGAATATCATGACAGCCGGCAACAGGCTTTCTCCGCCGGTGTGGAACACAGAACGGAAAAAATGACCAACCAATTCCGCGCGCTTGTGGGTTATGAAAATACTGATCTGGCCTGGGATGGTGTTTATGCCGCAGATATTGACGACCGGGAAGCCCGGCGTGAAAGTTACCGGGCTTACACCGATGATTTTCTGCAGCAAATCTATTCACTGAATACTTTTTACAGGATCAATGAAAATTTTTCCTTTCGAAATGTGGCTTATTTGGTTATGGGCAGCGGCTATTATGAAGTGGAAAAGAGCGATGAGAATTACTATGAATATAATCTCGATATAACGGATAAATACACTGATGAGCAGGAACAATCTTTGACAACTGACCTTTTGCGCAGAAAATGGATTGTTAATAATTATTTTGGCGTTACCCCCACCTTGACCTTTCGCCAGAATCTTTTTCGAATTGATATCGGCAGCGAATTGCGGTCTTACACCGGCGACCATTACGGTGAAGTGAAAGATTTCTCCCAACAGGAATTGCTGGTAACTCATGGCAATGACTGGTATAAGTATTACGACTATACCGGGAAAAAATTTACCGCCACCAGTTTTGTTCATGCCACTTATTTTGTAACGGAAAAGTTGAGTCTGATGGCTGATATGCAATATCAATTGCACCAGTGGGAACTTGACCAGAAAGTCATTGGCCATGCAGTCGGGCACTCTATATCTGCGGATTGGGATTTCATTAATCCACGGTTTGGTGCCATGTATCATGTCAACGATGAGGTTTCATTTTTTGCTAATTATGGCAAGGCCCACAAAGAACCGGCGGATAACCAGATCATTGAAGCCGACGATGTTTACAGTGAACCGGTAATGGCGGCGGCGGAAGCGGTGGATGATTATGAACTGGGATTTCGATATGTTAATAATCTCATATATTTCAAAGCCAATGCTTACCGAATTGACTTTGAAAATGAGCAATTGAAAAATATTGACGTTGAACAGGAAGGCGAGTATGAATATTACTCCGCTGACGCAACAATTCACCAGGGAATAGAATTGAGCGCTAATTTTACACCGATAAAAAAACTGGGATTTTTTGCCAATGCATCTTTTGCGCAAAATATTATCACTTCAGGCGATCTGAAAGACAATGTCCTGCCTAATACGCCTTCCATTCTGGCGAATTTTGGAGCAACCTATAAACTGAATTCACAAATATCGCTATTTACGAATTCCCGCTACGTGGGCAAACAATACCTGGATAATCAGAATATTGGTGAGATTGATCCCTATTTTCTGGTTGATCTGGGTGGTAATTTCAAATATAAAAATCTAACACTGACCGCAAAAGTCAATAATCTCTTTGATACTTTATATTCCACTTATGGCTACGGTTATGAATGGGATGGTTATCATGCTTACTACTGGCCGGGAGCGACTCGAAGTGCTTTCGTCAGTCTGTCCTGGGGAATGTAACTTTTAATAAGAATTCGCTTTTGATTAAACCTGGCAGGTCTCGAAGATCTGCCAGGTTTTTTATAAATCAAGTAATCATCAAATTATTAAATATTTTAAAAAAATTACATTAGACTTTGAAAAAATATTTATAAGAAATAAATTGTTTTGGAATAATTATGGTACATGGTATAATTTTTATAGTTTAAGGAGAAGTTATGAAGAACAAATTATTCAAGACATTTGTTTTGATTTTAGTAACGTCAATTTTACTGTTTGCATTACCGCCTGAGGAAGCAAGCAAAAAAAGTATTGACTGGCCGCAATTATTAATGACAATTGGGTATTTAGCAGGGGTTTTTATTCTGTTACCGATTGTCATATATACAAACATGAAAGAAAAGTTGTCAAAACCGGAGAGTGATGCTGAACCTGAGCCAGGATTAAGTGAGCAAGAAAGAAATCAACGAAGCCAGGAAATCCTCAATAAAATCGATGAAAGCCTGACTCCATTTCAGACTGATGATGGAGAAGAAATGATAACGATCACTAAAGGTAAACAGGCAAGATTGGTAAGAAACGGACTCAATTACATTAATAATAAACTGATGCCAACCGATGAAGACATCAAAGCCAGGGTCAAAGAATTTGAGAAGGTTTACGAAGAAAGAGCGGAACGCGCATTCACAGGTTCTAAATGGATTATTATTTGTGCCATAGCTGTTGGCATATTGATAACGATGAGTGGTGGCTCTATAAGGTTTTTATTTATTCATGCACTTGGTATTATTTTTTACATATTATCCAGCCGGACTCCAATGTATCGCATAGAAAAAAGAATGGAAAAGTTTGGCGGCCGCGGTGGCACTGTTGGTAAAATCATGAGTGCTTTATTTTTAGGTAGTGGAACAAAATATTACATTAAAAGCGGTAGTGGCCCCTGGAAAAGAGATTGGGAAACAGAGGGTCAAATGGCTATGATCGGGTTTCTTTTTCTGGTTATTATTGCCGCTTTTCTGGGGATGATGTCTGCTTTTCTTGGTGTTATTAACTTTGTTATTAATTACAGTACTTCATTTATTTTACCCTTTAAATCCAATGATAATTGGTATGCAGAAAAAATAAAATAGAAATTATTAAACCTGGCAGGTCTTTTAGACCTGCCAGGTTTTTATTTTATTTATAAATATCATTCCCGTCAGAATCTATCGCTACAAAAACCGGCAGGTTCTCCACCTCCATTTTTCGTACAGCCTCAGTACCGAGTTCCGGGTAGGCAATAATTTCTACGGATTTGATACATTCCGCCATGACCACCGCGGCGCCCCCCACAGCTGCGAAATAAACCGCCTTGTTTTTTACGATAGAATCAATGACCGGTTGGCTGCGTCCGCCTTTTCCGATCATGCCTTTTAAACCATGGTCCAGTAAAACCTGGGAATAGGGATCCATGCGGTAACTGGTGGTGGGGCCGGCGGAACCGATCACCGCGCCCGGTTTTGCCGGAGCGGGCCCGACAAAATAGATGACTGCGCCCTGCAGGTGAAAAGGAAGGGGTTGGTCATTATTGATTAAATCCACTAGTTTTTTATGCGCGGCATCCCGGGCCGTATAAATAGTGCCGGATAAGAGGACTTTATCACCGATAGTGAGTTTTTCGATATCTTTGTCTGCTAAAGGCGTTTGAATAGAAATTTCATTACTCATGATCCCTCGATGATGATAGTTTTATGACGATGACAATGGCACTGGAAATTAATGGCCACCGGCAGGGACGCAATATGGGTGGCCGCCGTCAGGATATTGACACCAATCGCCGTGGTTTTTCCGCCAAGTCCCATAGGGCCGATTCCCAACTCATTAATTTCTTTCAATAGTTGTTTTTCCAGGTCAGCCCACTCTTGTTCAGGATGGTAACTGTTCAGTGGCCGAAGCAGTGCTTTTTTGGCCAGTAGAGCGGCGCCTTCAAAATTACTACCAACACCAATACCTAAAATGAGTGGCGGGCAGGGATTTCCGCCGGCTTGTTTCACGGATTCCAGAACAAAATTTTTGATGCCCGGAATACCATCGGCAGGTTTCATCATTTGTATGCGACTCATGTTTTCCGCGCCGCCGCCTTTGGGCGCGCAGGTGATCGTCAGTTGATCACCAGGCACTATATTATAATGTATGAGCGCTGGTGTGTTACTTTCGGTGTTTTTTCGCTGAAATGCCGGGTCGTAAACAACTGATTTGCGTAAATAACCACTTTTATACCCGGACTTAACGCCCTCATTAATCGCGTGGTTGATATTCCCATCGACAACATGAATATCCTGCCCGATATCAACGAAAAATAATGCCATACCGGTGTCCTGGCACAGCGGCATTTCTTTTTGCCTGGCTAATTCATGATTTTTTACAATAATTGACAGGATTTCTTTCGCTGTGGCAGCGGTTTCCTGTTTAATCGCCTGTTTGAGTGCACTATTGACCTGCGGATCAATATTTATATTTGCATCAATACAAAGATCATGGACTTTTTCTTTTATTATTTTGGCTGAAATCTTTTTCAAATTATCCTCTTATTGATAAAAATAAATTACAGGTTTATGGTAAGGATTCCAAAAATAATTACTCATGATAGGAAATTAATCATGTGTTCTTTGGGAATCCTCATCCAATTTAACCTGCATTATTCATAAAAATATGAATAATGCCCTGCAATTGGCAAGCATCAATCCGGACATCGGGATTGCTTCAGTCGCTCCGCTCTTTCGTAATGACCGCTTTGGGGGGGTATGTTTCACTGAAGCTGTCACATTGCGAGGAGTGGCTTTAGCCCGACGTGGCAATCCCGACCGATCGGAGTGAATAATACATTCCAATCACCAGGCATCAATCTGGATATCGAGATTGCCCGCCTGCTCCCGGAGAACCGGCAGGCCGCAGTCGCTCCGCTCTTTCGCAATGACCGCTTCGGGGTATAAAACCTTTAAATGGTTATTCTGTTGCCTGACTTGTATGAGCGAAGAGACAGAAAATAAAACTCGCTTTTTACTGAAACACTTAATCAATAAATGTTAAAATATTCTTAATCATGGTAATATTTGCCGCTTTTTATTATTTTATAATGAATTTTATTAAATTTTATCGAAATTTATTGATTCATGTTTATTAAGTTAAATTATTTATTTATAAGCAGATAACTCTGATTTGCTGATTTTATCTGAAATAATGGCATTTTAATTGACACTTGCGGTATTTGAATTTTGTTCTTTATCAGTCATGAGTTGATAAGGTATAGTAAGCCTTTTGTTTAAATAATTTAAATAATAGCCTGTAACAGGCCATATTTTCAGACTTTCAATTTAAAAAAAAATTAAAACTACTAAAGACTGAAATAAAGCAACCGATATAAATAACAGGTTTTTAACATGAAGAAGTCTTTTGAAACGAATATTCAATGGAATATTGGGCCCGTTTAAAGAGAAGATTCTATACATGGAAGTAAAGAAAGGAGACTTTATGAAAGTAGAGTTTACAAAAATTAGAATTGTCGAAAATAATAGTACAACGACATGTACAAAAGAGAAAACTCAAACAAGGAGGTTAAAATGAACATTGTTAAGAAATTAAG
>CAZCHS010000042.1:0-25043 GCA_964498725.1 uncultured bacterium
AGGGTAACAATCTCCACCTTGACATTTTTGGATGTGGAAAAATCAAAAATGTCTCCAATCCTTTTAGTCTTAAAATCGAGGTTGGTGGACAACATTGACTCACACCCTGTCATGAGAAATATGATTAAAATTGGTATAATAGATACTATCTTTTTCATGCTAAATCCTATCGGGTTTAATTGCAAGATATATTTATCTGATATCAAATTAGATCAAAACCGAACATATATCCAAGCATAATTTACGCTTCTTCTTAAATTAGCCGACAGAAAAGATAAATCAAAGAATTATTTAGAAAATTTTAACCTTATTTATAATTATTTTATTTTTTTACCAATAAAAAATAGATTTTTTTAAGAATCAGTAATTATTTACGAAATTATTCGATTAATCATAGGTTTTAAATTAGTTATAGTGGCAAGGAAATAGTATTTGGAAATTTGATAATAGGAATGTTCCTTTAAATGAGCCTACCATTTATTTTCTTTTCAAATCACAAGAATCTTTGTTATGAATTATGAATTAAAACTATTACTTTTATCTATAAAAAAATTATGGAGGAAATAAATGCGAACCAAAATATTATCAATCATAACCATAATATTTTTGTTTATTTCTGTATCTTCAGCAATGTCCTTAAAATTTGGTGTTTCCGGATCCAGGAACTGGCTGGAAGCCGACCGGAAAGGTGACGGCTATGGCCTGCACGGCTTCGGCGGTATTGGGTTTACACCTCAATTTTACCTGTTATATCAGCAGTCCTATGGTGCTTTTTATCCTGCCAAAGATACGATGGAAGCAGTGATCAACGCCTCCACCCTGAATCTTCGATATTATTTTCGTGATCCCGAATGCGAGCGCTGCTCAAGCCCTTTTCTGGAAATTGGCGGCGGTCCACTGACCACCGAAATATCCCCAAAAACACGATTTCCCAACGATCCTTTTGACAACTATATCATTTTTGCAGGGTTAGGAATGGATTACCAGCTTTCCGATCATTTTTCAATTACCATGATGGCTAAATACAATTACACATCCACTGAATATTTGGATGGTGTCGCTGCCGGTGAAGTTAATGATGGCTTTTATGAGCTTAACCTGGGCATTAATTTGAAGTTCTTCTCAATTTTCAAACGAAGAAGTGATTTGGACAAATTGTATAATGTCCATAATTCCTGGCCGCCAAAGACTTATCCAAAAGATAATGTTGTCCTTAATTCAGATGAGGGGCAAAAAAAAGGAACGGATGAGGATTTAAGCCGAATTGAGAAAAGGCTGGCTGAACTTGAAAAGAGAAACCGGGAATTAGAAAAAAAATTATCCCAAACAGGCAGGGATAAACCGGATACTGTACATGTAAAAACAACGCGTGTATCAACGCCGGATACTGCAACTGAAGAAAGCGCCCGGGCCTCAAGGATGGTTGATGTTTCAACAGATTCGGCAGATTTGTTTCAGCCGGAAGAAGACCCTTACTGTGAACCCTGCAATGACGATAATCGCCAAACCACCAAAGAAATAGATGACCCGGAATTAAAGAGCAAGATCGAAGATTTTATCATAAGTTGGAAAAATGCATGGGAAAATCAAAATTTGGATAAATATATCAGTTTTTACGCCCCCTTCTTTAAACATAAAGATATGACTTTGCGCGATTATTATTCAGACAAAAAGGACGTCTTTGAAAAAACCGACCGGATTACCATTAAAATCGATAAAATACAAATCATTGATACACTGGATACCTCTGTTCTGGTGAAATTTTTACAGCATTATAAAGCAGACAATTATTCTGATTTTGGCGTTAAAAAACTATTAATAGATACAGAAGACGCTTATATGATTTTAAATGAAACCTGGACAGCGATTGGGAAACCCTCTTTTTCTTCAGAACAGGTAACCCAACGGCGAAACACAACACCACAACAGCCGGAGATACGCCAATCATCGCAAACATCTGAAAAATATTATACCATACAAATTTTTTCCAGTACAGATTACGACAAAACTTTATCTGAAATAAACCGGATCAAAGCCAGGGATATAAATGTCTATCTTCAAAAAAGGGAAATAAATAATCAACTCTATTACCGGGTCAGGTATGGCAGATATGAAAATTTCCGGGCCGCGAAAAAGGATTTATTAAAACTTTTAGAGATGTTGCCGCAAAGAAAAGATATGTGGATTACCAAAACAGGCGGATAAGATCACATGCTTCTTCTTTTATGGATCAATATATTTTTAACTATTTTAAAAAAATAGATGATGTCCGTTGAATAAGGCTTTTGTTTCTTATTCTGAAAATAGCGCCTTTCCGATTCAATAATCTCATCCCAATCTTTTGGCATATCTGCATAATAAGGCGGCAACAGGCCGTTTTTATAGCGTATTCTCATAGCCCGCATCTCCGGCGGATAGAGACTAAAATAATGGTAACTTAACGCCCGTGCACCTACCAGTTTTAAATCTCCCCTGATATAATTGTAGATTTGCGGTAATTCATCCAACCAGAATTTACGCAGGAATTTTCCCCATCCGGTGATGCGGAAATCATTTTGATACTTCCCGCTTCCCGATAATTGGTTTAAATGGTAGATATACTCTTGTAAATATTCTGAATATGGATACATTGTCCGGAATTTATATAAATTAAAAATACTGCCGTTCATGCCAACTCTTTTCAGTTTTATGATCAACCTGCTGGTCGGTGTTTCTTTGAGGGAGGGAAGATCCGATTTTTGGCTGACAAAATATAAATAGTCCCCGATCTCGTGAGTGCTGACAATCTTATAACCACAATAATAAAGCCGTCCCAGGACTTCTGCTTTTGCAATTACAGTTCTGCGGCCTCTTTTCAATAAATAGAAAATTTTATCCAGAACAGGTGTATAGGGAAATATTCGATAGAACAAATAATGGAAAACATAGAATAATTGTGCAATGAACTTTGGGTATTTTTTAAAGAACCGTTCTTTATGAATATGAATTGTACGTACTTTTGAAACAAAATAGCCGCCGGGTACTAACTTTCTGTAAATGGTCAGGAAATAATCATTCAGGGATGAAAAATCATTCACCTGGTGCATATTGATCAGCAGATTTAGTGAGTGCGGTTTGATTTCTTCAATATTAAACAGATGCTCTGTATCATAAGTTACAGTCTGGTCTTTTCTTACTGATTTTAATTTTGGTATCGAGGCAATAAAATCAATCAGTTCCTGTAAACTTTTGATTGTATTATTCTTATTTTTTTTCTCAACAAACCGGGTGAGCGTGTCAATGGCGTATTTTTCATCTTCCAGCCAAATATCGTCTGACTCATCGATGACCTGGTCAATATTGATATTTTCTTCCTGCACCAACTCCCGCTTATCTATCTTAAAAACAATATAATAGACAAAAAGTACCATTATTTCTGTAAGTGTATAGGCGAACAAAAAGGGGATAATTCTCATTTCACTGATAAATTGACTGCCCAGCAGAACTCTTAAAAATGCGGTTCCCGTACCAATTATAACCGTACTTTTCCATAGCGGTGAAATAATATGCCAAAAATTATTATAAAAATTGGTGGTGAACTTCTCCGTTAAAAAAGATGCTCCAAACCACAGGCCGGTCATCAGTAAAAATGTGGTTTGCATTGAAATGTCAGCAGTAAATTGATGATAATCCAGCGGATTGATCAGGAAAAAGAAAAATAGCCAGAGAAATAAATCCAAAAAGAAATATAAAAATACTTTTTTGTAATCTTTGTGTTCCGTTTGCTTGTTTTTAGTTGCATCATCACTTTTAAGATACAGAATATGAAATCTGATAAAATCAAAAATTGATAGAAGCAGAATTGTTCCAAAAATCAACAACCTGGAAAATCGATACAGGTCAAACCATATAATTATAAAAGAAACGAAAAATATATGGTACACAGAACTCTTTATGACATGAAAAAGGCCTCTGAAATACCCGAACTGAATATTCCACAAATCCTTAAGAGTGTACTGAATGATCATTCGGCAGAAAAAGATGATCAATAAAACTTTGAAAGTGAAGGGATAAAAATAAAAGTCCTGATATTTAAATAAATGGACAATGGAATATGAAATGACAACGATAAGTAGTTCATGGGCAATTCTTTTTAAAATATAATGGGCTTTATTATTCATGTACTGATTATCATTCATAATAAAATTGATAAGAATTCAAATTTACGATTATGGTCTAATACTTCCCCTATTGTGGGGTATAATTTAGCTATCGCAATAGATTTTAAAAAGTTAAATTTAAAAACAAACCCATTGTTTACAGGAAATGCTGTTCAACAGCAATGATCACGATTTTTTTTGATGTTCCGCAAAATATTGGCTGGCCAGATAAAGGGTGCGCTTTTCATCTTCCGTCAAATTGTCATATCCTTCCCGGCTAATTTTATCCAAAATTATATTCACCTGCTCACGCATGGTTTCATCGGTATCATATTTTGTGGAATTATTTGTACTTTTAGATTTGTCCTTTTCAACTTTGCGAATGATCTTGCTAAAAGGATTTTTGATGGAGATATTCGGCAGCCACTGCTTCATTTTATATTTGAGATAATTTCGTTTCAGATAGATATAGCCCACGACTAAGCCGCCCAGGTGTGTTAAATGGCTGATGCCTCCGGTGGTCGGTCGAATGGAACTAAAAAAGGTGACCAATCCGATGATCAGCACAAAATATTTGGCCGGTATGGGAAAAAGAAAATAGAGATAAATTCGCCGCTCGGGAAACATCATCGCGAAGGCTAATAATAACGCATAGACCGCCCCACTGGCGCCAACTACGGGAATAGTTGAATTTAAACTAAACAGAAACGTGATCAGACCGGAACCGATACCGGTGATAATAAAAAACCGCAAAAATTCCTGTTTACCCCAGTAATTTTCCAATTCCATCCCAAACATCCAGAGCACAAACATATTCATAAACAAATGCATGAATCCGCCGTGAACGAACATATAGGTAAATAATTGCCAGATAAATCCATTGGACCAGACTGCTTTCGGTACCAGTCCAAAAAACCGGAACACAAAATTATTGATCCCCAAAAGATTCGTAACCAAAAACACCACCAGGTTGGTGATGATCAAGACCTTGATGGCTCCTTTAAAAAGTTGCGGCCGCATATGATATTGGCCATAATTTGTAGAATTGCTGTTATAATAAGACATTTGCTTCCTTGCTATTAAAAATACCTGAGTAATTCCAAACTATTCAATTTTGGATAAAAGTCAAAATACATGCCAGCATAACAGAGTAAAAAATTGATAATTTTTCCGTTACCCTTAATTTCCATGATTTTTTGAAAAGGATGGCCGGTATTCAGGGCGTTTATCACTCTCAGCCAATTCAGCTGCTCACCGGTAATATTGTCATAATGACGCCCGGCACAGTGGGCGCAAACCGGTTGGGGATTATTCTCTTCAAAATAGAAACTCCGCAATTCATGACCGCAAAACTGGCAATGCTCAAAATCAATTTGATACCCCAGGGTTTTTATGGCATGCAGCAGGAATACAATCAAGCCGATATTAGACTCCTCTGAGTAACGGTCAATATACTGTAATGAATGTATTGTCAATTGAAATAATTTCTGGTTTTCTTCATTGTGATGCACCATTTTGTTGATTAACTCCAGAATTGCCAGGCCATGATAGGTGGCCACAACATTTCGGCTGTCTTTCACAAAATTCTGTATCATATCTACTTTCCCGAGAGTTTGTATTTCCCGGGTGGGTTTGTCATAGTAAATAATGGAAAGATGGGTCAGAGGCTCCAGGTAACCACGATACTGGCTTTTGATCTGCCGCGATCCTTTGGCAATGATGGAGACCCGCCCTTCATCCCTGGTATAAAACTGGATGATCGTGCTGGAATCGCGAAAGTTTACTTTTTTCAGCAGTAATGCTTCTGTTTTTATTAAGCCCATATAAAAATTTAGTCCCGATAAAATAAAATTAGCCCTGCATGAATTCTATTGGATTGATTTAACCCAACTATCTTCTTTTTTCCTTGATGATAAAAGAACCAAAAAAATCATTGGCATTATAAAAATCGCCTAAAATAAAAAATACATTACTAAATTTTTTGCCTCTATGTGATTTTTAGTGGGTAAAATATTCAGATGCTTAATCAAAAAATCAAGGCTGTATAAAAATTACCTAAAATTAAAAATACCTGGCTAATTTTTTAAACTCGCTTAAATCATTTAAAACAAATGGTTTGTATTATTTTTTATATAAAATTTATATCAACTTTCCTATCCACCACTTATAACGCTCAAACAATATAAAATTCTTAATGCCAGGCATTTATAATTTTTTTTACGGTATTTTTTATAATGTCAAAGAACATAGATTCATATTATCCCGAAGGGATTAAACATTAATAACCATGGGTGCTAACCCATGGAAAACGAAAAAAATATTAAAAACTCTGAAAGAGTTTAACAGTTTATAAAAAACCAAATGGCTTTTTACACATTATTATTGATTAATAGGATTTCCCGAAAATCGCAATCTTCTCCGCCGGTTTTCCGGTGTAAAAACAAGTGCCGTTTTCTTCCGGCTGGTCAAAGGGAATGACACGGACAGTGGCCTTAGTTTCTTTCTGAATGACTTCCTCCATCTCACCGTCACCGGCCCAGTAAGCTTTCACAAAATTACCATCATCAATGACTTTTTTAAAGTCTTCGTAATTGTCAACCGACTTTGTATTTTCTTCCCTGAATTTAAGCGCTTTATCAAATAATTCCTGTTGCATTTGCGGCATCAGGTTAACAATAGTTTCAGTGATCTGGTCCATTTTGACAAAATCCTTGTTGCCGGTATCCCGACGCGCCATTACCACATGGCCTTTTTGCAAGTCTTTGGGGCCGATTTCAATTCGCACAGGAACGCCCTGCATTTCATACTGATTGAATTTCCAACCCGGGGATTGGGACGGATTATCATCGATTTTCAAACGGATATCATTGGCTTTCAAATCAGCAGCGATCTGGTCCACTTTATCCATAATGGCTACCCGGTCTTCTTCTTTTTTCCAGATCGGTACAATCACCACCTGGTAAGGCGCGACTTTGGGCGGCAACACCAGTCCTTTGTCGTCACCATGAGCCATGATCAATCCGCCAACCAATCGTGTACTGACTCCCCAACTGGTGGCGTACACATATTCCTGTTTATTTTCTTTACTCAGGAATTTCACATCAAAGGCTTTGGCAAAATTTTGCCCCAGATTATGGGATGTACCGGCCTGTAATGCTTTTTTGTCTTTCATCATTGCTTCAATGCAATAGGTATGCACTGCGCCGGCAAACTTCTCAGCATCGGTTTTTTTACCCACATATACCGGCATTGCCATATGGTCTTCTGCCAGACGACGGTAAACTTCTATCATTTTACGGGTTTCTTCTTCTGCTTCTTCAGCAGTGGCGTGAGCGGTGTGCCCTTCCTGCCATAAAAATTCTGTGGTTCTTAGAAAAAGTCTTGTCCGCATTTCCCAGCGAACAACATTGGCCCACTGATTAATAAGGATCGGCAGATCCCGGTAGGAATTGATCCATTTTTTATAAGCAGACCATATAATCGTTTCCGAGGTTGGGCGTATATAAAGTGGTTCTTCCAGTTCTTTTCCGCCACCGTGAGTGACAACAGCACATTCCGGGGCAAAGCCTTCCACATGTTCCGCTTCTTTTTTCATAAAACTTTCCGGAATAAACATCGGAAAATAAGCATTAACATGTCCGGTTTCTTTAAACATCTTATCAGCGGCGGCCTTTATAGATTCCCAGATTGCATAGCCGTAGGGACGGATTATCATCGTGCCTTTGACCGGGCCGTAATCAGCCAGTTCACCTTTTAAAACAACATCAGTATACCATTTTGCATAATCTTCGCTTTGTTTTGTAACGCCTTTTGCCACTTAAAATACCTCGTTTAATTTTTCTCTTTATATCCGATTCTTGGGAAGGGATTTAATACACTGGTGGAAATATTATATAAATGTGCAGCCGTTCTCTTCAGATACCGCAAATAGAGCGCTACTGCCACAGCATTCCCGTTTCCAATTGTTTCCGCTTCCTTAACCAACGAATCCTTAATTGCCGAGCATTCGCCTGAAATTTTATCTTTGTAAGTATTAATCACCTCACGGGCAGCTTCTTCATCACTGTTTTCAAATGCCAGCAAGGTTTTGTCAAATAATTCTTCGATCTGTTTTTCTATTACTTTAACTCTGTTATCATAAGGCCCGCTGGAAAAATTATCATCCATCAGCAACGCCAGGTCGGCAATATTTTTGGCCTGATCCCCGATGCGTTCGATATCAATAACAATACTGGACATGGTAAAACCGGAGCCGATTTCAATTTTATCGGTCAGCGCAAAATGGGTTAACAGTTTGCGTCTGACTGACCGTTCCGATTTATTGATCCGTTTATCTTCTTCCAACACTTTTTTTGCCAAATCCAAATTACCATGATTTCTCAACGCATATTTGGCATTCATAAACATATCTTTGTCCAGTCGAATTGTATCCAAAGATTTTTCAAAGATCTGTTCGGATAAAGATTTTTTCTTCAATGTATCAATAAATTTTTTCCACATTTTTTCGTCACCTCAGTAAATATATTAATAAGCCCGGTATAATGAAAAATATAAACAAAATATAAAGAGCGGGCAAATATTTTCTCGTCTTTGACCATTGGGCAAATTTTTTCGCCATAGTAATAGGAATATTTTTTAGGGGTAGAAAGATTGCAATTCCCAATAAATTGAACAGCAAATGAGAAAAAGCTATCGTCACTGCCGTCTCATTGGTCGTAGAAAGGGCTGCCAGCAAAGCCGTAATCGTTGTTCCGATGTTCGCGCCTAAAGTATAGGGATAAATTTGCGTAATGGTAACAACACCCGCCGCAGCCAGGGGAACCGCCAGTGAGGTGGTGATTGAACTGGACTGGACAATTGCCGTGAAAACCATTCCCAGCACCAATGCTCTAAGAGTGGTTTTAAAGATATATTTATCAAAAAGAACTTCGATTTTCTCCAGCACCAACATTTTCATCACTTTGACAATAAACCGCAACGCGAAAAACAGCATTAATAAAGAAACAATGATGCCCAGCCAGGGAATATGAACCTGGTGAAGAATCTCTTTTGCAACCGGCTTGATGATTGCATTTAAAGGATTGAATATGGAAACGCCGCCAATACCGACAAAAGCTTTTGACATAAAGGAGGCTGTCCAACCAAGAATATTGAAGAAATACTGCAACGGAAAAATAGCAATGACTGCCAGCACATTAAAAAAATCATGGACAACACTGGTTGAAAAAGCCCGTTCAAATTCATCGAAATCATTAATATGTGCATAACTAACCAGCATATTAGTAACACTGGTACCAATATTTGCTCCCATGATAATGGGAATTGCTAACTGAATGGCAATCTGGGGATCAGTCCCAAAGGCACCACCGGCAACAAAGCCAACCACCAAAGAGGTTGTCAATGAAGAACTTTGTACCAGGGCTGTGGTTAATATACCTGTAATTAATCCGACAAAAGGATTTGATACTGTTTTCATAATTGCATGTGCAGCATCGGCCCCCATAGCCTCGAAGGAATTCCCAAACAGTTTAATACTTAAAAGGAATAAATAAATTAAACTGAGCAGTGCCAGTCCTTTTAATATTCCTACAATTTTTTCAGATTTTAAAACTTGCATATTTCTTTCCAATTTTAAAGTTTTTCTACAGCCTAAAAGATATGAAATATTACTTTAAATTCAATGTATAATTCCACTTTTTAAAATATTCACTGAATTAAATTTTATGTTTAAACACCTATATAAACAATATATTTCACATCTTTATTTTTTTCATTTTTTTACAATTAAACAAAACAAAAATCAAGCGTAAATTAACGCAATAATTTGTAAACAAAATATGAACTTTTTGTTAATTTTATGTAAACCGACTGTTAAGAATTCGTTTGCTTTTCCCTGTATTTTTCCACAGAAATCTATTCGAAACTTCCAAAGGTTCATTTCGGAATGGTTTCCAAAAATAATGACTATTTATGATCCAGGGTTTCCTGACGCTTTTTAGCATACAACTGGCCGCAGGCGGCGGATATATCCTGGCCCTTACTCCGGCGCACAGTGACGGCAAAGGGCGCTTTGTACATTCGTTTGAGAAACCGGTCTAATTCCTGTTCGGACGGCCCCTGAAAAGCGCAGTGTTCATTTTCATTATAGGGAATGATATTGAGTTTGCAGGGAAAAGAACTCAGCATAGCGCGTAACCGTCGCCCATCATCGGCACTATCATTAAAATCCTTCACCAAGATATATTCAAAAGTCACTCGTTGCTTCGTGGCTTGCGTGTATTGTTTTAATGAATCGATCAGCATGGTGAGGGAATATTTTTTATTGATCGGAATCATGATGGTACGCTGGTCATCGGTAGTGCCGTTGAGGGATACCGCCAGTTTGAACTTATGGCCCTCTTTTGTATAGCGCCGTATCGCCGGTACAATGCCGCAGGTGGATATGGTAATTTTGCGGGCGGAAATTTCTGCCCCTGAAGGAGCATTGAATAATTGCGCGGCTTTGATCACATTATCATAATTCAGAAATGGTTCGCCCATACCCATAAAAACAATATTGGTCACAGGCACCTCTTCTTTAGCATCAATGAATAAAAGTTGGTTGACGATCTCGGCTGTAGTTAGGTTGCGGCTAAACCCCATTAACCCCGTGGCGCAATAGGGACAGCCTACCGGGCAGCCCACCATTGTGGATATGCAAAGGGTGACACGGTTTCCCTCCTGCATGTAGACCGATTCAATAAAATTGCCATCAGGCAACTCAAAAAGGTATTTACGCGTATTCTCTGTTTTTGACGCCGCGATTTTATTGATTTTTAACAGGGATACATTGAAGGATCCGGCGAGTTTTTCCCGCAGTCCCTTAGAGAGGTTGGTCATGCTGTCAAAATCAAGCACATTCTGTTTATGCAGCCAAACAAAAATCTGGTCGGCACGAAACTTCTTTTCACCCAGTTTTTCCAGTTCCTGTTTTAATTCTTCGATGGTGTAATTCAGTATTTGCTTTTTTGTTTTTTCCATCGTGTAATTTAAGGATTTCAAAACAGAAAAGCACGGAAAACCAAAGTCTTCCGTGCTTTAAAAATCCGTTATAATCCGCGTAAAGCCGCGGCTACTTAATTAAACGCTCTGTTTCATGGCTCTTTATTTCGCAAAGGTACTCAAAAAGTAATGGGTTTCAGCGCTGCCGTCCAGCGTCGGTTCATTGGTGGAATAGTCCCCAATGTCGTCATGAAAAACCGCCACACCCGATTGAAATTCAGCATACTTGTCTGGTCCCGTGAGTTTAATTCCTTTCAAATTGTTATAGATCGTGGCATAAACCGGCCCGTCATTGAGTCCTCCAACGATTAAACTATCGGTAAATATAGTTGTGGGTGTATGGGGATAATGAGGGAATTCACCATAGGGTGGAATGCCGATGATCTGTGTACAGCCCCAGGGATTGCGGCCCAGTAACCAGTCACGATGGGCCTGCATTAATTCATGATATTGATCATCACCGGTCATTTTTTCATAAAGCAGACATTGAGTGATAAAAGCCGCGGCCAGGTTATTGGAACACCAGATAAAGGGGATACCAATTCCATAAGCGTTTTGATCCGCGCGTTTTTTCACTGCCTTAATATTTTTTTCATAATAGCCCACCAGGGTTTTCTGAGTTTTATTATCAGCTACTTCCCATAGTGAATAGTGTCCCATATTCATAAAGGGATAGTACTCATAGTGCCGGGCTGTGTCAGCGCCCATCCAGGATTCCGTGCCGGCGATTTTAGAAAATTTAATGGCGTCCTCAAGATATTTTTTACGATTGGTGATTTTATAAAGTTCAGACGCCCCCCATTCCATATCATCAGCCCAGGTGATCTCATGGTAGCGGTAAGGGGCCCGGTTGGGTGTTCCTTCCTGGCATCCCGGCTGGTCTATTCCCATTTCATATACTTCTATACCGGCATTTTTGCATTTTTCCGCGTAGACGGGATCATTCAAATCATTTTCCCAAATATCATAAGCCATGGCCATAGCAGCCGCGAAACGGCCGGCCAGGTTAGCGATTCCGGTTGAGGTGTTCTGATGTTCTCCCAGTCCCTGGGGTTTTCCGCTGGCATAATAGGCGGTGCGGTATTCACCGGCTCCCCAGTCATAATCAGCAGAATCAAGATAAGGCAATTTAAAGCCGATATGGTCACGGTCATCGGCCACCTGGTGAAAAAGCTGATCCGGTTGCGGATGCATTTTGTGCATCCAGTCCAGTCCCCACTTCGCCTCATCGAGAATATCGGGAATTCCATTAGGCCGGGGTTGACCTAATTTGTTTACTTTGTCCTGGAACTTGCCTTTATTTTGTCTGTAGGAAAAAAGCAACCGGCAGACCGAGTTTCCTGATGTCATCAGGTATCGCAGGTGATCTCCCGCATCATGCCAGCCGCCTGAGACATCGACATAGGTGGAATCCGGCATTGGCCCATACATGGTCCGGCCGTCTTTGCTGTGGCAAACTTCGTCAAAAAAGGGATTGTACCCGCAGCGTTGTTGCTGCATATAAGTGATAACAGATTCATGGTAATCATTATATACTTTATCACCAAGGGGAAAAAGTTGTGAAACCGCATCGGTACCGGTGATTTTTAATTTATATTTACCGGCTTTTTTAAAATCTGTGAAATTGAGTTCATAATGATATTTAAAATCTCCCCAGACACCGGTTTTTTCCCCAAGCCTTGCCGGGCCCCAGACTTTCCTGCCGGTTTCTGCATTGATGATTTCAAATCGCTTATTACTAAAATCCTCTTTGGAAAAAGCCAAAGCTGTTTTCGGTTCGTCGGTTAAATATCCCACCTGGTTGACACGAATAAAAATCTCTGCTGCTGTCAGATTTGCAACGATTATACAGCATAAAATGATCAGTAAATAAAAATTTTTTTTCTTCATAATTCTCCAATTTTAGGGCTTGTAATTTTTATGTTCGTAAACTTTAATCAGGTTTTTAAAGGAGTAGCAATTACAAGCCCATGGTTATGTTTTTAATTACAAATATCATCTGGAAAAACCCAATGAAAAGGTGTGGACGCCGCTAAAAATTCCAAAATCCTGGTAAGCGTAGTCCATTCGAAATTTCATATCCTGCAATTGCTGAATAATTCCGATGCCAAAAGTCAGTCCCCTTTCATCATAATTGTGCATGTATCCGGTTCGCAGTATCACCATTTTATTGTAAGTATATTCTGCGCCAAACTTCAACTTTTCTTTAAAATCCCGGGGGTGAACAGATTCAAACCCGATATAAAGGTCATGAATTTCCGGATTCAGTTTTGTAAAAGAAAATGGTGCCATTCCCAAACTGAAACTGACAGCAAAGGGCAGCGGGAATTTTTCGGCTTCTCTTTCATATTTAATCTCACGGGAAATATTTGTCATGGTGGCGCCAAAACGGATACCATGATTCAAAAAATCATAGGTTGCGCCAATATCCAGAGCCGGTTCACCCAGATTGTATTTCTCACGACCGATTACCAGTGTGCTGTCATCGACATCCGCCCCTTGTTCCGCAACCCAGGCACTGCCCAGGTCCTGGTAGGCATATTTTACTTTAACACCATAAGAAAATCGATTACTCACTTTTTGCGCGAAACTGACACCCAAAGCATAAGCAGCCGGAGAAAAGGTTCCGGTTTGAATGTATCCTTTATCATTATCAGCCCGCCTGGTTTCAATCAGATCACCATAATCCATATTAATGGCATCAAGTCCAAGCACACCAAAGTTGCCCAGCCGGAAACTGGCTGCCATTGAACTATAATTGATGTCAGCGATACCCTGGGTATGATTAAAATTAAAATCCAATTTGTCCTCTACCCAACCCAGTCCTGACGGATTCCAAAAACTGGTATTGGAATTGCGGAAAGAGACCAATCCAAGTCCTCCGCGGCCAATGGCTTCTGCTGAAACAGGGTTTTCCAAAAACCTGAATCCTGTTTGTGCTTTCTTCTCTATTTCACCAAATATCAACACATTGAGAAAGGCGATAAGAAATACTATTTTAAAACAATTCTTTCTGAAATTCATAATCAACTCCTTTCTCTATCTTACCAATACAAATTTTACAAAACGGTCAGCCAGTTTTTTGCCATCAACATTCTCGGCCTGGGTAACGGCTAAAATATAAATACCCGGACTTACATATTGATTGTTGTCCGTTTTCTGGAACCATAATTCCTGGTCAGTTCCAATGTGGTCAATTTTATCAATAAAATCGCCGGTCTCAGTATAGATCTTTAATTCGCATTTATAAGGAAGATTGGCAAAAATGATCTGGTTTTCATCGCCGGGAAATCCCAGGGCACCGGCGGTCACTGTGGCGGGATTGGGAACCACTATAACCTCTTCTGTATTTTCCAGTCCTTCTTTGAATGGAATCGCCGGAATGGCTGTCCGGTTGGCATGCCGTGAACTTTCCAACGCCTGACCCGGAAAAAGACCATCTTTGTTCTGCGATCCATTATCAACAGCAGTGACGGCATAATAATATGAAACGCCGCGGGTGACATTGTAATCAACATAACGTGTTTCGTTTCGGTCGTCGGTTTCATATATTTGTTCCCAGCGTTCACCACTGTATTTATCCGTTGGCGAACCCACCATTGAGGCGCCTTTTTTTCGGTATACCCGCCAGGAAGCCCAATCATCGACTTTAGTGTCAGGATCGAGAAAATAATCCTTATCAGGATAGCTCCATTCCACAATTACCCTGTCGGCATCGCTGTTAACACTGATATCCGGTGACGGAGGCGGATCAGGAATGTCCAGGCCGCGATTCCAGGTCCAGTTTGCCCGGTCAAAGGTTTTTAGAAGCGAGTCTTTGCCGGTTAGAATGACATCATTTTTTTCTTCATCGGTAATATCGCCATTCAGCCAGGCTTTACCAACCGAATCAGCAGTATTCCAGTCAATTGATCCCACGCCCACGGCATAGACAGCACAAAGCGAGTCACTGGTATTCTCCTGCTTTTCCAATTCATAAGGCCCGATTGTAATGAAGCGCATGGGGCCGTATTGATAACCATTGGGGTCCATAAAGCCTTCAGTCACCGGGTCCAATGGAAATCTACCCCGGCTGTCCTCACCAATGTAAGTATCCCGCAATCGCGCATCACGCCGTCCCCACAAATCGCCCTGGATCGTTGCATGTGGCATGGAATAGGGTTGCTCCACATCATCATCATTGATATCAAAAGAGTTCTTTGCCGAGTGCAATAAGGCGAAGCCCGGGACTTGCGGAGCAACTAACCGGCCGGTAACACGTTCCGGGTCTCCCATATCATCGGAACTGCCATTTTCATATTTTTTGATATTTGGTTTTTTGTAATCGTGATAATAGGCAATTTTTAATGAATCCCGCTGTCCCTGGGTTGGCAAATTTAATTTTCCGCTAAACCAACCGTCGAGATCGTCCAGGCCTTCGTAACCAAAACTACCATTTGAAGCATATTCACCGGCTTTTGAGGGGCCGAAACTAAAAGATAAGGGCCACCACAATCGCATGGATTGATCCGGGAAAAAGTCACTGGAATCCGGAAGTTCAATGGGACGTTTGGTTTCACCGGTAAATTTATAAGTCGCTTTCCAGATCAGGTAATTATTGTGGTTGGCATTGCTGTAACCGTATAACTCCACCCTTGTCCTGAATCCCCAGAAAGGAATAATATCTTCCCATACTGTGACTTCATCGGCTTCCAAATCGGGATAAACCTCCCAGGTGTATTCCTGGTTTTGCCGAATGCCGTCAACATAAATAGCCGGGGGTGCATACCGTCTTTTTTCCCAGGAATATACATTTTTGCCATCACTTACATAAGGTGTTGGAATTATTTTTTTCTGACCTTTTTCATTTATAAAGCCATCATCATCCGGAGCAATGGGATTGAATATTTGATATAGCATATTACTGTACCAACGGTCCTGGGGATAATTAAATATTTCATGGATGGTGGTAGTACTCTGACACAGCATCCAACTATATTGCGTTGTGAACTGGCCTTCACCGTTAACCTTGTTCAAATCAAGTTTGATATCATTGACGTCCATGAACATTGGCGGGCCAGTATATTTTTTCTGTCCCAATATCATAACAGGCAAAAGCAAAATAAGTAATCCTGCCAAATAATAACCCGGGATTTGTTTTATTTTCATTTTCATTATTTTCCTCATTTGTTTAGAAATTGAATCTGAAACCAATCAAAATGCGACGGGGATTTAAAAATAATGGCGCTGTAAACCAGCCAACATCAATATATTCCTTGTCCCATTCGCCCCACTTATCATTGCCGTGGTTTTTGATTACATCAACCACTTCGCCGGTAGCAGGATCGGTTATTTCTTTGTCCTCTTCATACCAAAAACGCAGTGATTCTTTATATTTATTGTATTGTGATGTGCTCATACCGCCAACGAACAATCTTTTATGATTGAGCAGATTGTTCACTGTCACAACAAATTCCGCATCAACTTTACCCAGCCGGAACATTTTACTGGCCCGTAAATCCAGATTAAAATAATCTATTACTTCAACCTTGTATTGTTTACCGGTGATCTGGTCCTGCTTCATGACAACTTCACCCCCATCGCGCCATTCCGCCTGAAAATTCGTAGAAAATCCGCCCAGCAATTTCCATTTTCGCGGTGTGTGAAAATTCACATTGAAGTGCGCTTCGGGCAATGGTTCGGTTGTCGATATGTTCGCAGTCCGCTGAAGATCGGCATTGAGTACTTTGTTTTCATAGATGGTCGAGAGACCGGAACGGCCCCAACTTTTCAGGATATATTCATAATTCCCCCAAAAAGTAAAAAAGCGGCCAAAATTTTTCTCCAGCCGGAGTTCAATACCGCGAATATCGGCATAAGCATCCGGCAGATAGGTAATGGCGGTAAAATCCTGCCAGTAATTTACATATTCTCTGGCCAGGGGATCATTTTTTACATCTTTATAGTAGAGAGTGGTATTAAACAGATAACTATCCAGGAATTGCTGTTCATAACCAAATTCGTAAAGGACTGTTTTTCCCATTTCCAGATCCGGAGCCGGGATAATGGCCTTGTCTCCTGAAACAGCGATATTATAAATAAAACTCATGTTCGGCGGCTGATAGGAATGTCCAAAATTAAAATACATTTTACTTTTTTCCGTAATCGGAAAAGAGACCCCCATGCGCGGAGACAATTTCAACTGTCCTTTTTTCTCTTTTTTCGGCCAGCCCGGCGGGTCTTCAAGTTCTTCACGAAAGACTTCCCAACGCTCGTAGGATCCCCACTGTCCGGGTAAGTATTCATAGAAAAGGTTATAAAAATTTGCGAAATCGTCATCAAGGGGATGCCCTACCTGATAGGCGTGTTTTTGAGGATTGAAATAATCCATACGCAAACCAATATTGGCGATCATACCCTGAAATTCCAGTTTATCCTGAATATATGCGGCAAATTCCATCGGTGTCACAGTATAATATTGCCAGGTGTCGGGAATTCCCGGGGTATACATTTTTTCAGATTGATACCAGGTTCCGGAATAAACATGGGAATTAATATATCTAAAATTGAATCCGGTTTCGAATTGGTTATAACGATTGATTTGAGAGGTCATATCCCACCGGATATCAACCGACCAACTGTAAGAAGAATCCACTTGCTGCAGTCCCCCATACACATTGAACATATCATCAATAGACTTGCCGTAATTCGTTGATCCAAGCGGTGTTCCGGCGCTTGGATAGTCAACAATATTCAGGGAATCAACTGAGGTCCAGGCGGAAGATTTCGTGGTATCAGCCGTTAACGGATCAATGCTGTTATCATTATAACTAAACTTGATATTTAAGGTGTGATAGGTGGACGGTGAAATTGTATGGTTGAATTTTATTCCTGACATAATCCACTGTTGATCAAGCAATTGTAATTGACTTTTATTAAACATATTGATAAAGCCACTCTGGCTGCCGAGAATTTTCGCCTGCTGCCTGACAGAAGACTGGTTATTGTTCAAAAAACTAAACCGACTGGAATAATCCTGTAATGCACCACCCAAAGATGATGGCCGGTTTGCTGTATTTGTCTGAACTTTACCATAAAGCCCGTTGAGAGATAATTTCATATTGTCTGTAATCCGGCTGGTTATTTTCAACTGACCGTTGATGTCCTGATAATAATCCCTGGGCCCGATGGGAAAAGCGAATTGTGTCCTTTCAAATTTTCCTCCCAGCATAAAAGCAGACCTTTTCAGAAGCGGTACAGGACCGGTAATAGTTCCTTCGGCATACATATCCGGTTTAGAATAATGGTCGTATTGCGGGTGCTGTACCATCCAGATTTGACGTTTTTGTTCCGGTGTTAAGTATGTCGTCCTTTCAAAGCCTAAAACACTGTGATTGACATATCCTTCACGATTACTGATCCAACCCTGGAAATTTTCCAACTCTTCCGGTAATCCATCGTGCCTGAGAGAATCTTCAGACGGGACTCCATGCATGGCATAACTATAATATTGATCATCCGAGGGATCATAGTATTTAAAACCGGTATCCGCGTAAACTTTATATATCCAGGAATCATCACTCCAGGGATTTGTTCCAAAATATTTTTTCTGTCCCCCGTAGCCGTAATCCACTTTTAAAGAGACTGTGTATTTATCCCGGCTTCCTTCTTTGGTCACAACATTAACCATACCCGACCTGAAACCGCCATATTTGGCTTCAAATCCACCGGTCAAGACCTGCATTTCAGAGACAGAGGTGGAGTTGAACGAGAGGTATGAGTTGCCGGACCGGGGGTCACGGGTGGAAATACCATCAAGGCGGACATCAGTTTCACGAATATCACCGCCCCGAATACTGATTCCATTGCCATCCTCATCGGCGACCAGTTCCACACCCTTGATATTATTGACAAATTCATCCATTCGTATTACCGGCGACTCATGCAACCGGTCGGTATTAATAATTTCCTGTGTTCCGGAGACATCTGCTTTTATAATTTCCCGCCTGGCGACGACCTGAACAGCATCCATTTCAAGAACAGTCTCTTCTAGGTTGAAATTAACTGTAATAGTTCTGTCCATATTGACACGGACATGGGTTTTTTTGACAGTTTTGTATCCCATCATAGTGGCTTTGATGGTATAAACGCCGGGTATAACATTAAGAACAAAATAGTAGCCGTCACTGTCACAAGCAGCCCCTGGTTTGTCTGATAATTCAATTTCCTTATTATTTTTCCAGGTGCTTTCAATGATAACATTCGCCCCGGGGATTGGGTCTCCGGTTTTTTCATTAACTACTCGTCCGGAAATTTTACCATTCGCCGCGAACATCATGCTAGCATATAAAACCACAATAAAAAACATTAGAACCTTAAAGTTTTTCATCATATCGATCCTTTCCATTCATACATCCTCCCTTAAAAATTTTATCGATAACATTAATCTATATAAATAATCCTTTAACACTCAGGCAGACTCCCTTATCATAAGTTGCAGATCAATAAATACCTGAACCGGAACATTTTTATTTTCTTCAATCAGGTCAATTAAACTTTCCGCTGCTTTTTTACCAATTCGCAGCAACGGCTGTTTAACTGTTGTTAATGTCGGCCGCGTGAACCGGGCCAGATCAATATCATTAAACCCCACCACAGCAATTTCATCGGGAACGGCAATGCCTTCGGATTTGAGCCGGTCCATGACAGCGATTGCCATATAATCATTGGCACAAAAAATCGCGTCCGGTTTTTTTTTATTATTAATCCAGGTTTCAATGTCAGTATAGGCTTTTCCGGCATTGGATTTTGCATAGACCACCTGCTCAGGATTGAACGGCAAGCCCATCTGTTTTAAGCCCGCTTTAAATCCTTCCAACTGATCCAGGCAATTTTGTTCATCCAGATTGCCGGCCACAAAACCAATATCATGGCATCCTTTCTCATAGAGATATTTGACAACATTGATGGTGGAATTATAAATATTTGTATCGATAAAATTAAGATCATCACCATTTGTTCTGTGATTGATCAGAATATAGGGAAATCCTGACTTCGCCAGACTTTTTAGATTTTTATCATCAATTTTGGGCTTCAGCAGGATAATGCCGTCGACTAATTTACTGTGTGCCACTGTAAGATAGAGGTTCTCTGCACCTTCAATTTCTTCAACCGGGTAGATCATTAGTTTGTAATCGTGCTCTTTGACCACAGTCATCACGCCACTAAGGACCTGGGCCAGGTAATTATCCAAAAAGACCTGTTCGGTTTTTGGAATAATAATTCCGATAGTCATAGACCTCATACTGGATAAACTGCGGGCCAGCAAATTGGGTTTATAATCAAGTTCTCTGACGATTTTTAATATTTTATTGCGGGTTGATTCTTTTACGAGACCCTTGCCGCTGACCACCCGGGAGACAGTCATCGAGGTTACGCCGGCTATCTCAGCAATATCTTTTAATGTGATTTTGTCTTTATTTTTTTTGTACAGAATCTTTTTTTCATTCATTTTTCATCTCAAAATTTCTTCCGTAACCTCATTCACAATTAGATTCTAAGACATTATTACAGAAATTATAATAAAAAGTTTTTGATAAACAAAGGAATAAAAACAAAAAAATGTTATCGATAAAATTTTTCTTGCTTCACCGCATATATTTTATTAAAATGTTATCGATAAAATTATTGTTAGTTATTCTGTTTATTTTAACTTGACTTTTATTACTTTTTGTCATACTATGCCTTGTCTGCAAATCTAAAAATTAAAAGGAGTGAAAATGGCCATTATTGCAATTGATCTCGGAGGAACCAAATCTTCTGCTGCGCTTATGTCACCCAGCGGAGCAATATTCAACCGACAAAAAACTGAGATCAGCAGAAAAACAGGCGGTTTTGTCAGTGAAATTTTGCAAAAGCAAATAAAAAAATTAACCAAAGTTGCCGGCGACGAGGGAAAACAGGTAACGGCTATCGGCGTTTCCGTTCCGGGCATTTTTAATACCGCAAGCGGTAAAGTCTGGGCGCCCAATATCACCGGATGGGAAGATTACCCCCTGAAACAGGAATTGCAAAATGTGGTTCCGGATATTCCCATTACTATTGACAGTGACAGAACCTGCTATATTCTCGGTGAAGTTTGGCAGGGAAATGCAAAAAACAGCCGGAATGCCATTTTTTTGGCTGTGGGTACGGGAATTGGCGCAGGAATTTTAGCTGACGGCAGAGTCCTGCACGGGCAGAGTAATATTGCCGGAGCAACCGGCTGGATGGCGCTTAACCGGGTTTACCGGCCTGAATACAAACGTTTTGGATGTTTTGAATATCACGCCAGCGGGGACGGGCTGGCACGAGTGGCCAGGGACCTGGTTAACAGCGCCCCTGATTATTATGGCCTGTTACGCCGGCCGCTTCCGGAAAATATAACTTCCTATGATGTTTTTGAGGCCTATGAAGCCGGCGATACCCTGGCGATTACGGTCATTAACCAGGCAGTTGAATACTGGGGAATGGCAGCAGCGAATTACATCAGCATCTTTAATCCGGAAGTATTAATATTTGGTGGCGGGATCTTTGGACCGGCTAAAAAATTTATTCCCCAGATCAGAGCAGAAGCGAAACGCTGGGCACAACCAATTGCTTTCAGGGAAGCCAGAATTGAAGCTTCCAAAATCGGCAATGAGGCCGGCCTTTACGGCGCCGGAAAACTGGCTCTCATTGAAAGTGACAAAGGAGAAAGGGAATGAACAAAAAAATATTTATTGCCGCTTGTCTGGGCATGCTCCTTTTTGGAATGGCTATGCTTTCCTTAGGGTCAGCCAACACCTTCCTGACTGAAGAACATCACCTCAGTAAAATAACGATCGCTTCCCTGGCCGCATTGTTACCTTTGGGAATTTTAATCGGCTCCTTAATATTTGGGCCGGTGGTGGACCGCTACGGATATAAACTAATTTTAATAATTTGCTCGCTTTTTATTTCTTTCAGTTTTCTGTTAATATCAATTGCCACGGAATTATTTTGGTTGCGGGCCAGTTTTTTTCTGATAGGATTTGGCGGTGGAGCAATCAATGGCAGCACCAATGCTTTGGTGGCAGATATTAGCGAGGACGAAAAAAGCGCCAATCTTAGTTTGCTGGGGGTTTTCTATGGAATTGGAGCTCTGGGTATGCCATTTATAATTGGCGCACTTAGCAATTTTTTTACAAACCAGCATATAATCCAATTTTTTGCGACTATTGTTCTGCTTCCGATTATTTACTTTTGGATTATTAAATTTCCCGAACCGAAGCAAACACAGGGGGTTCCTATCACCGCGGGGCTCAGATTGTTTAAAGACCCTGTTATTTTATTGATGGGATTTTTTCTGTTTTTCGAAAGTGGCATTGAGGGTATCAGTAACAATTGGGCTACGATCTATTTAACCGATACCGGTGAAATATCTGCCGACAACGCGCTTTTCGCCCTATCCACAATGATATTTGCCTTGACTGCAACCCGCTTATTACTGGGAAAAATACTCAAACAATTTCCTGCCCATATTGTACTTTTTGTCTGTCTGATGATTGCTTTTGCCGGCAGTTTGGTACTTTTATCCTTTTCAAACCTGGCCGCTTCTTTCGTTGGAATGGTACTGCTGGGAATCGGTTTTGCCGCCGGATTCCCCGTGATCCTGGGTTATGTCGGTGAATTATATTCAGAATTATCAGGCACCGCTTTTAGCATTGCCTTTGTGATTGCCTTAACCGGCAATACAGTCATCAACTATTTAGTAGGAATAATTTCAAACACTATCGGAATAATATATTTTCCCGCTGTACTGATCGGTTCAATTTTAATAATGACGGTACTGCTTGCGGCTATTCGTAGAAAAATAAAGACAGAAAATTAAATAAAGGAGAACAGATGTTAGCAAAGAAATGGCTTAAAAACGCCTATGAAGTTATGGAAAAAATTGAAAGCAGTCAGATGGATAATATTAAGAAGGCTGCCGAAGTGATGGCAGATACAATTCAAACCGGCCGCTGGGTGCATACTTTTGGGTGTGGCCATGCAACTTTACCGATTGAAGAGATGTATCCCAGAATCGGTGGTTTTGTCGGATTTCATCCTATGGTGGAATTGCCGCTTACTTTTTTTACAAGAATTACCGGGGAGATGGGAGTCCATCAATTTGTTTTTCTGGAACGGGTAGAAGGATATGGAAATGAAATCATGAAAGGATATGATTTCGATGAAAAGGACACAATGTGGCTCTTTTCCCATTCCGGTGTCAATGCTGTCAATATTGATATTGCTCTGAGAGCCAAAGAAAAAGGCATGAAACTGATCGTTTTCGGTTCCCTGGCGGAGGGAAAAAACCGGGAAACCAAGCACTCCTGTGGCAAAAATTTATTTCAACTGGCTGATATCGTGGTTGACAATTGCACACCGATTGAAGATGCTTCTGTAAAATTAAAAAATCATAAAGATAAAATTGGCCCCTTGTCAACCATGGCCTTTGTTACCACTGTATGGATGACGATTACAACAGTAGCGGAAATCCTGGCTGAGCGGGGCGAAAAACTCTACATACATCCCAGCCATAATCTGGGTGATCCCAATGCACGGGAAAGATTGACCGAAGCCCTGGATGAGTATAAAAAAAGAGTCAAAGTACTTTAAAATTTTACCGGAATTAAATAACGGGCAGTCCTCAAAACTGCCCGTTAAATATCACTGTTTTACAAACTGATTCTGACCCTCTCCGCGCAAGTTATTTAATTCCCCTCATAAACAGTTCTGTTACTTGTTATTGATTTGCATCCAATCGGCTTTTAATATTCCCATGACATAAAAATCACTATAATGTCCCCGGTGGTACATTGCTTCACGCAGTGTTCCTTCAATTTGAAACCCATTGCGTTGATAAACTTTCACTGCCCTTTTGTTTTCCAGCGCCACATGGAGTTGAACTCGATTCAGGTTTAAAGTTCGAAAGGCATAATCCAACATGAGAGCAGTTGTTTCGGAACCATAGCCCTTTGCCCAATTTTCTTTATCGGCAATGCCAATATAAAAAGTCGCCATCCGCCCTACCCAATCAATCCGGAAAAAGGCTGTTTGGCCGACAGCTAAATGACTCTCTTTACAACAGATGGTCAGCACGATAGTATTTGGGTCATCGATATGCTTTTTTATCTTCTCCAGCTGCTGTCTGAGCGATGTTGGCAAGGCATAAAAAAGGGTTTCCCGGGTATCAGGATGATTTTCAATTCGGGCGATCATGGATTCATCCCCTTCACAAAAGGCGCGAAGATAAACTTTTTCACCGGTAATAAAAGCCTCTTTTACTGTTTTCATTTGCTTCCCTATAAATAATAAATTACTGAAATGAATCATTACAAAAATCTATTTTAGTTTAATAGGATAACTAGCTAATTACAATTATTATTTTGAGAATTACCCCGGTTTATGACTGTCGCCTGTTAATTGAGGAAAAATTAAAAATGAGAATCTATGACAGTAAGTTTTGGCTTATTATTGATCCAGAGAGGTTGCGTATTCTGAATAAAATCAATAAACACTAATCTCTACATTGTCATAGATTCTCTGACTTTTGAAAATTTTTGAACAGACAGGCTAAATGGACCCTCTTCAATTCAATATTTCACAGGGTTGCCATCTGTAAAACTTGTGGTCCATTCAGCTGTCAGTTGACTTTGACTTTTGAAAATCTATTCTTCCACTACAGGTGAAAAATTCGGTTGTTTCAAAAAACAGGTGATTCTTCTGTTATTTTGTAAAGGTCATCCGCATGGTTTTGGTAAAATCACCGGCCTGCATTCTCAGAAAATAAACACCGGAACTGACTTTCTGACCAAAATCATCAGTGGCATTCCAGAC
>CAZCHS010000043.1:0-21056 GCA_964498725.1 uncultured bacterium
CCTGAAGCAAAAACTGGATAATCAGATTGAAATACATTCCAAACCCTATATTCGTCCTTTAACAACATTGTTCGATGACTATCGGAAATACGCTGTGGTTCTGGTGGACAAGGCAAAGGGCCGTATTTTTGAATCCAACTATGGCGATTTCTCGGAACTGGCAAAAATCCAGGATGAAGATATTGAAGCCCTGAAAACAGGGGGCTTCCAGGGAATGGATGAACGTAAAATTGAAAGAAATAATCATAAATATATCATCGAGCATTACAAGAAGATTGCTGAGGAAATTTTTAAGATTGACCAGAAAAAGAATTTTAACTGGATCATCATCGGTGGCCGCAAGGAAGCGACATCTGAATTTGAGAAGTATCTCCATAATTATGTTAAAAATAAAATTTCCGGCCACATAATCGTACAACCGGACGCTAATATTAATAAGGTGCTGGATGAGGTTAAAAAAACTGAAAAAGAGGCCAGAATGGCTTTTGAACGGAAATATCTTGAATTATTGAACCAAAAGCGACAAAAACAAATGGCAGCCGAAGGCATTGATGAAATTATTCAGGCGGCTAAAGCCCAGCAGATTGACACCTTATTTGTCAAGGAAGACTTTAAAGTTAAGGGCCGCTACTGCAAACATGATCATTTCATTACTGATGAAATGCTGGATATATGCCCTGAATGCGGTTCACAATTAGAAAGAACCGATGATCTGATTGAGCATATTCTGCATATGACGGTTAATCAATCGTCCAAAATCAAATATGTCAACGGAACTTTTGATGAACACGGAAAGATTGCCGCTTACCTCAGATATCCCTTGATTAAATAATATACACTGATTTCACGATACGGTCTGCTGATGAAAATTGGCAGGCCGTTTTTTTTAGGGAAAATGAAGGGAATTTAGTGATAAAAAAACTGAGGCTGTCCCAATAGTCACATTGAAAAAAATATAGAGGACAATTCCCATTGTCCTGTTCGGTGAAATATGAAATAATGCGAATTTTAAAAATTATTGTACCATTTGGGACAGCCTCAAGGATGAAAAGTTCCAAAGTATTATCCGAAAACAAGATGGCAAATAAACAGGGCCGCCAGCAAACCTGCGGTGTCACCAATAAGACCGGCGGCAACTGCATGACGAGTGCGTTTAATACCCACTGAGCCAAAATATACCGCAAGGACATAAAAAGTTGTTTCAGTACTGCCAAACATGGTTGAGGTGAGGCGGCCGATAAAGGAGCTGGGTCCGTGTTCTTTCATTAATTCGGTAACCATTCCAAGAGTACCACTGCCGGACAACGGACGCATCAGAGCAACCGGTAGCGCTTCCGCCGGCATTCCTATTAAGGAGGTGACGGGCGAGAGTATTTTGATCAGGTATCCCATGGCGCCGGAGGCGCGAAACATACCGATTGCCACCAAAATAGCGACCAAATATGGAATGATTCTTACGGCAACATTGAATCCTTCTTTTGCTCCGTCAACAAATACTTCGTAGACTTTTACCTTGTTTATAAACGCCAGGATGAGGACAACAAATAATATGGCCGGAATAGCATAATTGGAGAAGCTCTTCATCATTTCCAGGAAAAATGATCTCTCTACCGGGCCGTTGGAGGCAAGAATATTACATATCATCGTTGGTCTCCTCATTTTTTACTTCATTCAGGGGGTTGGACTTTTGAACGCCGGGTAATTTTTGTAGTAATTTGGCGGCGGTAATCGCAGTGATACAGGCAACGGTTGAAGCGAATATGCCGGTGCTGATAATTTCAAAAGGATTGGCAGCGCCCAGTTCTGTTCGAATGGCAATAATTGTCATGGGAATAATTGTGATGGAAGCGGTATTGATGGCCAGAAAAATAACCTGGGCATTGGTAGCTGTATCTTTCTTCGGATTAAGTTCCTGTAATTCTTCCATGGCTTTCAGCCCCAGGGGCGTGGCGGCGTTGGACAGTCCCAGCCAATTGGCAACCACATTCATCATCATGGAACCAATGGCCGGATGATCTTTCGGAATATCCGGAAATAAGAACCTTGCCAGTGGTCTGATCAGGCGAGACAGCAGACGAATGATCCCCCCTTTTTCTGCGATTTTCATGATACCCAGCCAGAACGCCATAATTCCAATTAGTCCCAGTGCGATATCAACAGCGATTCCGGCATATTCGATAGCAGCATCCGTTACTGCCGACAGTGTGCCATCGATCGCGCCAACGATCAGTGAGATGAGCATGAGGCCGATCCAAATGTAGTTGAGCATAGATTTTTCCTTTCTTTTGATTCAGTTAGTTTGCTTAATTTACTTTTCATGTCAGTAGAATAGCAATGATTCATTTGAAAAACATTGATTGATCCATCTTTGGTTTTCCAAAACCGATAGAAGGCATTTTTCAAAGTACTTTATAGATTCCCTGTTTATCCTAAACTGCGTGTTCAAATGTGATATTTCTTACCATAAAAATAAGTTTTGCTTTTATTTATTTTGAATTTTATATAATTTTTGTCCCCAAATCTATTGAATGAGGATATATTGAAGAAACTTTTATTAATTCTGATAATTTATTTTGGTTTGGCCGACGCCAGTCTCTACAAAAATTACTTTTACAATCTTTCGGGCACGATTGATACGACATTAATTGTAGATAAAAATCAGCAGAAATTATATGTTTTTGCAGAAACTCACGACCATCAGATCAATGTGATCGATGAATTCCGCGTCACTACCGGCAGGATCACAGGTGACAAAGAAAAAGAAGGCGATCTAAAAACACCGGAAGGCATCTATACAATTATTCAAAAATTAAATGGCAATCGCTTGCCGGAAAAATACGGGCCTCTGGCATTCGTGCTGAATTATCCAAATTATGTTGACCGGCTCAACAATCGTAACGGGTCCAATATTTGGATTCACGGCCGTAACGAACAAATCAAAGACCGGCAGACAGAGGGGTGCATCTCCCTTGAAAACAGTCACATTCTTGATCTGGCCAAATATATTACCATCAATCAAACTCAAATTGTAGTCCTGGATAGTCTTGACAAGGATTCCCTGACTGTTATGGAATACCGTGATAATCTCAGGCAATTTGTTGACAACTGGGCAATCAGCTGGAGCAACGGCGACCTGGACAGCTATTTTTCTAAATATTCACAAAATTTCCGGGAAAACGGACGCTCCTTTCAGGCTTTTAAAAACCGTAAACAACAGTTGGAAAAAGTTTACAAATGGAAACAAGTGAAACTGGACTCAATTTATTTTATTATTTCCAAAAAAGAGGCTCACGCACATTTCCAGCAAACCTATATTTCGCCACGGTTTACCAGCGTTGGTGAAAAAACATTGACTATTATTAATGAGGATGACGGTCTGAAAATCGTAAAAGAAGACTTTCATCGCACCGGACAACGGATCAACACGATTGATGAGATTACCGAATTTCTCGATACCTGGAAAAAAGCCTGGGAAACTGTTGATGCAGATCAGTATATCCGTTTTTATGATGAAAACTTTGAGTCCGAGGGCCGGGACCGTGACTGGTGGTACCAGGACAAAAAGGAAAAATTTGCGAATATCGACACAATCAATGTAAAAATCTCCAATGTTAATAATTACAGTATGAAAGAAGGCCAATGGATTGTCAAGTTTCAACAGCGCTATACTGCTGACAATTATAAGGATTACGGTATAAAAACAATGATAATTGAAAAGCAGGACGACGGTGGTTTTAAAATCATCAATGAATTATGGAGAATGCTGTAATGAAATCAAGGATATTGATTTTTATGTTGTTAGCTACGGCCCTTTTGTTCAGTGATGAACCGAAACGGCCTTCCATGATTCACAATGTCTATTTTGAAGATACAGAAAACGAATTAAATGTCTACCGCCTCTACGGACGCAATGACGGTAATACCATATTTATCCTGGGAGGCATTCAGGGAGATGAACCTGGTGGATTTTTATCAGCTGATCTTTATCCCAATATTGTACTGGAAAAAGGAAATCTGATCGTGATACCCCGGGCAAATTTCCATTCCATCATTAATAATAATCGCGGAATCAACGGCGATATGAACCGCAAATTTAAAAAAGGCCCAGTATCAGATACAGAAGGCAAAATCGTTGAAATTATTAAACGCTATATGGGTGAAGCCGACCTCTTTTTGAATCTCCATGACGGCTGGGGATTTTACAGTGATACTTATATCGGCCCCGGACGTAATCCCAATCGCTTCGGCCAATCCGTTATTGCCGACGCATCCAGTTATTTTAATGGCAGGGACACCCTTCGCCTGGAAAAAATCGCCCGCACGGTGCTGGAAAAGATCAATCAAAAAATCAAGAATCCCAAACATAAATTACATTTTATGAACACGAAGACCTTTGAAAAAAACTCCGGTTTTCTGGAGATGAAAGCCTCGGCAACCTATTATGCCCTGACAGAATACGGTATTCCGGCTTTTGGCATTGAAAGTTCTAAAAATTTGAGCACTCTTGAGGAAAAAATTCTCTATCACAACTATGCGATCAATGAATTTATGGAATATTTTGATGTCAATCCCGAACACCCGGCAATCATTACCAAAAAACCAACCCTTAAATACCTTGTGGTCACTGTTGATCAGCAGCGGAAAGTATTAAAGGACGGTGAAAATTTAGTTGTGAATAAAGGGGATAAGTTGGTTGTGAATGAAATTATTGCCAATTGTGAGCGGGGATTGAGTTGTGATGTTTTGGGCTGGGGCAGTGACCATGATATAAACAAACCGGTAACCATAGCCAATGACAATGTGATATTGGTGCGCAAGGACAGTGATGTCATCGGTAAAATCACTGTCACTGTATCGGGTGATAACAACGACCGCTTCGCTTTTTTGTTTTCGGTAAATGGAACTGAAAAAGTGGTTCTGGCGAATGAGTATCTTGATGTCAACCGTGGTGACCGTTTTACAATCATAGATATTTTATTGCGAAAAGGTAAAAGTTCTCAATACCAGGTCAATTTAAAAGGATTTGTTCCGCCGGATCACGGGTCCAATCCCGGCGAGGACAGAGGTCATTTAGTAAATACCCTGGATTTGTACTGGAAAAAATACTCTCTTTATGGAGAGGGTAAAATTTATCCAATCGTTGTAACTGCCGGAAATCACGAGGTTGCCCGTGCTTTTGTGAGGATAAATGACTGAAAAATTAAATGAAAATTGCACTATATCAACATTTTAAAATGTTTTCGTTGACTTTATTGTACAATGGCGTTTAAATTCTACGGCTTTTTAGTGTATTAACTTTAATACTATTTGAGGTGGTTTTTAATGTTTAAAAAGACAAGTATTCGGTTTGTAATTATTGGAATTATTTTAGTGCTGGCGGCGTATTCACTCTATTGGAGCGGAGCATACCATTTCTTATCAGAAGAAAAAAAGGAATCTCTGCGTGAAAGTGGCGAATTGGCTGCAATTAAAGAAAAAATTCTGCATTTAGGTCTGGATCTTCAGGGCGGCATTCATGTTGTAATGGAAGTTGATGTTCCCAAGCTGTTTCTCTCATTGGCGACGAATAAAACCAATGATTTTGAAGCAACAATAGAAACTGCCAGAAAAGAAAGCGAAGCAACGGATCGTGATTTTGTTGATGTTTTCGCTGAACAGGTAGCAAAAAATAACATAAAACTGGTAAGGCATTATAGTGAACTCGGTTTTGAAAATGACAAAATCATCAGCGAGTTAAGAGATGAGGCAAAGGATGCCACCAACCGTGCTATGGCGGTGATCCGGAATCGTGTGGATCAATACGGTGTTTCGGAACCCAATATCCAACAGTCGGGAAAATACAGGATTATCGTTCAGTTAGCCGGCGTGGAAGACCCGGAAAGAGCGAAACGGCTGATTCAGAAGACAGCCCTGCTGGAACTGATCCTCATGAAAGACCCGCAGGTAACCCAGGCCTTTGTTGAATCAGTTGATGACTATTTGAAAACCGGTAATATTGATTTGGCAAAAATTGATACAACGATTGAGGAATCCGATTCTACGGTTGAGGAATCCGACACATCTGTTGCCATTAGCGAAGCCAAAAATAAATCTGTAAAAATCGATGAACTGCTGGGCACTCAAAGAGAAGAGCAAGACACCAGCGAAGACGGAGATTTACTGGTGGATGAATCTCTTTACCAGGAGAAACCCTTTTCATCCCTGTTGCGATTTATGGGTAATATGATTGTCGTACCGGAAGAAAACGTGTATGCGGTCAGGAAAATTCTGGCGGATTCCAATGTTGTCAAATTACTGCCTTTTAACTCACAATTATTGTGGGGCGCAAAGCCTATCACCAGAACCCTGGACGAAGGCGGGTCAAGGGATTTTTATAATCTCTATCATCTGGAAAAAGAAGCCGGCTTGCAGGGAAAATATATTGTAAAAGCCAGTGCGACACTTGGATCGGGACAAAATTCCGGACAGCCGATTATTAATTTTACATTGAATAATGAAGGCGCCCGCAAATTTTCACGCCTGACCGGTGCCAATATCGATAAACGACTGGCCATTGTACTGGATAACAAAGTCTATATGGTTCCCCGTATCAATTCAAAAATTCCTAACGGACAAAGTATAATTGAAGGCTTTTCAAGTTTGTCTGAGGCCAAGGACATTGCCATTGTCCTGCGTGCCGGTGCATTGCCCGCGCCAATCAGGACCATGGAAGAACGGACTGTGGGTCCGACTCTTGGAAAAGACTCGGTTGTACTGGGTACAAGACTCGGTATTATCGGTTTCCTGATCGTGATTGTTTTTATGGCTTTTTATTATAAAGGTTCCGGCTTGCTTGCTGACGTAGCCTTGTTGCTGAACCTCTTTCTGGTCATGGCAGTGCTGGCTTACTTCCGCGCAACTCTAACCCTGCCGGGTATTGCCGGGCTGATCCTGACGATCGGTATTGCGGTGGATAATAATGTATTGATCTTTGAACGTATCCGGGAAGAACTGGATAAGGGTAAAACGGTGAAATCAGCCATTGATAGTGGCTATGGCCGCGCGTTTATTACAATTCTCGATGCGAACCTGACAACGATTTTGTCTGCCCTTATTTTGATGCAGTTTGGTACCGGTCCTGTGAAGGGTTTTGCAGTAACATTATTCTGGGGAGTAGTCGCCAGTTTCTTTACTGCTGTTTTCTTCACCAGAACAATATTCAATTACAGGACTGAGAGAAAAGTAATCGAAAAATTAAGTATATAAAACAGGGATATGACAATGCGCATTTTACAAAATACTCATATAAATTTTACAAAATTTGCTAAAATAGCAGCAATAATTTCAGTAGTGTTCATTCTTGTTAGTTTGATTTCCGTGTTTGGTCTGAGAGGCCTGAACTATGGGATTGATTTTACCGGCGGAACACTCCTTCAATTGAAATTTGACAAAGACATTTCCAACAGCGAGATTCGATCGGATCTTGAATCTGTAGGATTAGAAAAAAGTGTGATCCAGCAATTAGGCGACAAAAACGAGTACCTGATCAGAGTTGGTGAACATGATGGCGATGCCCAGGAATTGGTTGAATCAACACTTCAGGATAGAGACAATCCCTATGAAATATTAAAAACAGAAAAAGTCGGTCCGAAAATCGGAGCGGAACTGCGAAGAACCGCGGTTAAAGCCATTTTATGGGCGATTTTCTGGATTGCTGTTTATATTTCTTTCCGGTTTGAATTCCGGTTTGCAATCGGTGCTGTGGTGGCTTTGGTTCACGATGTGCTTATTACTTTGGGAATATTTTCCTTTATGCAGTTTGAAATATCGGTTTCGACGATTGCGGCCTTTTTGACGATTGTTGGTTATTCACTGAATGATACCATTGTACTTTACGACCGTGTTCGTGAAAATCGCAAGAAGAACAAGCGTCTGGATATAACCAATCTGGTGAACAACAGTATCAACCAGACTATTTCCAGAACAATCATTACATCATTGACAACATTGGTGGTTGTAATTGTATTGGCATTCTCCCAGGGCGAAGTCCAGATTTTTGCCTATACCATGATCATCGGTGTTATTGTGGGTACCTATTCTTCAATCTTTATTGCCGGATTGGTTATTATTGAGTGGGAAAAAAGACTGCAAAAACAAAAATGATAAACTTACAATTAATAGATTTAACAGGTAAAATGCTCCCGACTTCGGGGGCATTTTATATTTTTAGAAGGGTGATATAAATGTCAGTTGTATCAATACTAGGTGCGCAATGGGGTGATGAGGGCAAAGGAAAAATTGTTGATATGCTCTCGGACAATGTTCATTGTGTCGCACGGTTTCAGGGTGGAGCAAATGCCGGCCATACAATATTAATCAGGGATGAAGAAACAATTTTACACCAATTACCCAGCGGCGTGATGCGGCCTGAAGTAAAATGCGTACTGGGCAATGGTATGGTGATCGACCCGGTGCTGCTGATGGAAGAAATCGATATGGTAGAAGCCAAAGGCCTTTCCGTTCGTGACCGTCTCTATATATCTTATCTGGCCAATGTCGTGACACCTTTGCATAAGGAGTTAGACAGCAGCCTGGAAAGTTCACTGGGGAAAAAGGCCATTGGTACCACAAAAAAAGGAATTGGCCCGTGTTATACAGATAAAGTGGCCAGAAAAGGCTTTCTTTTCAAAGACTTAAAGAACATGTCCCTGGTAAAGTCTGAATTACAACAGAAATTTCAGGATTGCGTGGACCGGAAAATCATCAACGATGATCAGGCTGCCGACCTGGAAAATAAAGCCATTGAATTTTATGCGGCAGCGGAAAAAATGTACGCCTACGCCGCTGATACCATTACTCTGCTGAACGATATGATCGAACAGGGAAAAAATATTTTGGTTGAAGGCGCCCAGGGCAGTTTGCTGGATATTGATTACGGCACCTACCCTTTTGTTACCAGTTCCAACACGGTTTCCGGTAATATATCCACAGGACTGGGAATCGGCCCGACTAAAATTGATGAAGTTATCGGTGTTTACAAAGCCTACCAGACCCGTGTGGGAGCCGGCCCTTTTCCCACCGAACTTTTTGACAAGGATGGTGAAAGGCTGCAAACTGTAGGCGGTGAAATCGGCGCGACGACCAAACGCCGAAGACGGTGTGGCTGGTTCGACGGTGTCCTGGCCCGCTATACCAGTCAAATCAATGGGTTTACCTCCATTATCCTGACCAAACTGGATGTGCTGGATTCTTTTGATGAAATTAAGATCTGCACCGGTTACAAAAACGGCCAATTTCCGGAAGATAACCTGGAAGGCCTGAAACCGGAATACATTACCCTGCCCGGCTGGAAAACCGATATTAGCACTATTAAAAACTGGGAAGAACTGCCGAAAAATACTCGAAAATATATTGAAACAATTGAAAAAATTGTTGGTGTAAAGGCTGGTGTGATCTCAGTGGGTAAAGAAAGAAGCCAAATTATCAAAAAAAAGTAAACAATATTTGAAAAAATATAAATATTTGTTTATATTCTCAAACTTGGATAACTGTAACAGTTTATTAATAAGAAAACAAATTGCGATCAGATATAACAGAATCAAATAAAATACCCGGCGACGTTGAGGTGGAAAAAAATATTCGCCCCGCTTCCCTGGCAGAATTTGTCGGACAGAAGAATGTGGTGAATAATCTCGAAATCTATATCAGGGCCGCCAAAGAGCGTGGCGAGCATCTCGACCATGTTTTACTATTCGGCCCCCCGGGTCTCGGAAAAACAACTCTGGCCTATATTGTGGCCCAGGAATTAGGCGTGAATATCAAAACCACTTCCGGCCCGGTTATCGAAAAAGCCGGTGATTTGGCCGGTATGCTGACTAATTTAACTTACAAGGATGTCTTTTTTATAGATGAAATCCATCGTTTGAATAACATTGTGGAAGAATACCTCTATTCTGCCATGGAAGATTTCAATATTGATATTGTAATTGATAAAGGGCCCAGCGCGCGCAGTGTCCAACTGAATATTGATAAGTTTACACTGTTGGGGGCAACGACCCGGTTGGGACGTTTGACCTCGCCGATGCGCGACCGGTTTGGCGTTATCCTGCGCATGGATTATTATACCGAAGAAGACCTCTACCAGATTTTAATGCGCTCGGCTGATATCCTGAATATTGAACTGACCTCCGAAGGCGCCGGTGAAATTGCCAGGCGTTCCCGTGGTACCCCCCGAATCGCCAATCGAATTCTGCGACGCACCCGGGATTATGCCCAGGTCAAAGGCAATGGCATTGTTGACCGCGCCACTGCAGATAAATCCCTGCAATTACTGGATATTGACAATAACGGGCTGGATAATATGGACCGTGAAATTTTAAAAACAATCATTGATAAATTTGACGGCGGCCCGGTGGGATTGAACAATTTAGCCGTCGCCCTGAGCGAAGATGCCGAAACTATTGAAGATGTTTATGAACCTTTTTTAATACAAAAGGGCTTTTTACAGCGCACAGCCCGCGGCCGCAAAGCAACTTTTAAAACCTACCAATATTTAAACAGAGAAAATACAAATAACAATAAACAAGCAACATTGTTTTAATTTTAGGAGAAAGCAGATATGAGACTTTCTGATTTTGATTATGAATTACCAGAAGAATTAATAGCCAAATATCCCACCAAAAAACGTGGCGATTCCAAATTGATGGTATTGGACCGAAAAGAGGAATCTATCGACCATAAAAAATTCACAGATGTGGTGGATTATTTGCGTAAAGGCGACCTGCTGGTGGTCAACAAGACCAAGGTTTATCCGGCCCGATTGCAGGCGGTAAAAGACAGAACCGATGCCAAGGTTGAGCTTTTTTTATTGCGCGAACTTTCCGATAATCTGTGGGAAGTCATGGTGAAACCGGCGCGTAAAGTCAGAATTGGTAACAAACTGAATATTACCGATGACCTGCAGTGTGATGTGATTGACAATACAGTTTCCGGCGGCCGGGTGGTGCGTTTTAAAGATGCCTCTCAGGATGAAATATACAAAGCAATTGATGAAATGGGCGTAACGCCATTGCCTCCCTATATTGACAGGGAACCAACAGAAGAAGATAAAGAAAAATATCAGACAATATTCGCTGAAAGACGGGGCGCGGTGGCGGCACCAACAGCAGGCTTGCATTTTACTGATGATATTATTGAAAAATTAAAAGCCAAAGGCGTCAAAATTGCCAGTATCGTTCTGCATATCAGTTTAGGTACATTCAGCCCGGTAACTGTGGAAGACCTGTCACGCCACCGAATGCATTCGGAATATTATGAAGTAAGTCCCGATGTAGCCATCATGATCAATGAAACAAAGCAACGGGGTAAACGGGTTGTTGCCGTGGGAACTTCCGTGGTTCGTACCCTGGAAACAGTATCGGTTTCCGGCTTTCAGATCACACCACGAAAAGGCTGGACAGATAAATTTATTTTCCCACCCTATGAATTCAAAATGGTGGACGTCATGATCACCAATTTTCATCAGCCCCAGTCTACACTGCTGATGTTGGTATCAGCTTTTGCTGATCCGGATTTTGTCAAGAAAGCCTATGAAGAAGCTATTAAAGAAAAGTATCGCTTTTTTAGCTACGGCGATGCGATGCTGATTAAATAAATGAAATTTGCCTCGGCAATTATAGTGGCTGCCGGCAAAGGCAGCAGAATGCAGTCTGATATACCAAAGCAATTTTTGACTTTGGATGGTCGGACTGTTTTATTTCACACCATGTCACAATTTCTCAAAGCAGACGGGGTTTCGGAAATAATTCTGGTGATCGCGCCGGAATACCTCGATTCTCAATGGATAAATAAATCCCTTCCTGCCAGTGCCGGAAAACCTGTCAGAATTGTTGCCGGTGGTACAACCCGTCAGCAATCTGTCCAAAACGGACTGGCGGCAATTGATCACAAAAGTGAGATTGTGTTAACACATGATGGCGTACGGTTATTGATACAGCCGGACACCATTAACGCGGCGATTGAAAAATGTATGGCCCATGACGGCGTAATTGTCGCAATTCCGGCCACAGATACATTAAAAAAAGTTGCCGGCACACAAATACTTGAAACCATTGACCGGAAAACAGTCTGGCAGATGCAAACGCCCCAGGTGTTTAAACGGGAAGTGCTGGAGCAGGCCTTTCTTTATGCCGATAAACAAGGTTTTGCAGGCACTGATGAGGCCTCGCTGGTGGAACAAATAAGTGCTGACCTGCAGGTATTGCCGGGACGAAAAAGCAATATAAAAATTACTGTTAAAGAAGACCTGGCAATTGCCAAAGCAATTATGGAAAATTATGCGAATTAAAACTGCCATTGGACAGGACAGTCACCGTTTTGAAGAAGAACACACGGAAAAACAATGTGTGATCGGTGGGATTGTTTTTGATGATGTGCCGGCGCTTGCAGGCAATAGTGACGCCGATGTGGTGCTCCATGCTATTACCAATGCGGTTTCAGGGATTACCGGCCGGAATATTTTGGGAGAAGTTGCCGACAAGATGTGTCGTAAAGGAATTACTGACAGCCGTGAGTATCTTAAAGTTGGATTGGCTGATCTGTCGGAGTATAGGATATCCAATATATCCATTTCCATAGAAGGTAAACGGCCAAAGATTTCCCCGAAAATTGAAGCCATGAAAGAAACCATTGCCGGCCTGTTATACATTGACAAGAGTGATGTCGGAATTACGGCTACTTCCGGTGAAGGAATAACAGCTTTTGGTCGCGGAGAAGGTGTGCAGGCTTTTGTGATTTTAACAGTAATGAAATCTTGAAAAGGAGATAAATTGAGCGAAATAAGAACACGTTTTGCCCCCAGCCCGACCGGCTATTTACATGTGGGCGGATTAAGAACAGCTTTATACAATTATTTATTTGCCAAACAAAATAATGGAAAATTTATTTTACGTATTGAAGACACCGATCAAAACCGCAAGGTGGAAAATGCGGTGGAAAACCTGATTGACTCTTTACAATGGGCCGGTCTGGAAATTGATGAAGGCAAGGGCTTTGGCGGTGACTATGGCCCCTATGTGCAGTCGGAACGAACCGAACTCTACCGGAAACATGTTCAGGAACTGCTGGACAAAGGCGAGGCCTATCCCTGCTTTTGCAGCGCGGAACGACTGGCAAAGGTGAAAGAAGAAACGCCCAATTCCGGTTATGACGGCCATTGCCGAATATTAAGTAAAGAAAAGGTAAATAAAAAAATTGCTGCCGGTGAACCCTATGTGGTACGTCAAAAAGTGCCCGCTGGCCGGGAAGTCGTTTTTTATGATATTGTTCGCGGAAAAGTCACTTTTGCCAGCAAAGAAATCGATGACCAGGTGTTGCTGAAATCCGATGGCTTTCCTACCTATCATCTGGCCAATGTGGTGGATGACCACTATATGAAGATTTCCCATGTGGTTCGCGGCGAGGAGTGGCTGATCAGTACACCGAAGCATATTCTGCTTTATGAATCCTTTGGCTGGAAGCCTCCGAAATTTGCCCATCTTTCATTGCTGCTCAACAGCGACAAAAGTAAATTGTCCAAACGGCAGGGTGATGTTTCGGTGGAAGATTATCGGGAAAAAGGATACCTGAGAGAAGCTCTGATTAATTTTCTGGCATTACTGGGATGGAATCCGGGAAATGATGAAGAATTATTCACCATGAAGCAACTGATCAAAAAATTCTCCCTGAAAAAAGTCAGTAAATCCGGGTCTATCTTTGATGTAGAAAAACTGAACTGGATGAATGGCCAGTATATTCGCGATCTTTCTGACGAAGAATTTATTAAACGAGCAAAACCGTTCTTTCCCAAAGATACCGGACTGGAAGCGGATAAGATCACCGCAATACTACAACTCTTCAAGGCCAGGATTGAACGCCTGGACGAAATTCCGGTAAAAGTTGCGATATTTACCAGTGAATTTCCACCATTGGAAGAAAAAGCCGAAAAAGCCCTCAATGATGAGATGCTGACAGTATTGAAATTTATGGCCCGGGAATTGACGAATATTGAAAATTTCAGTGGCAAAGCCTTTGTGGATACAATTAAAAAAGCACAAAAAGAAACCGGAGTCAAAGGAAAAAATCTCTGGATGTCCGCCAGAATCGGTATTTCCGGTCAGGAACACGGCGCGGAGATACATCTGATCGCCGATATTCTGGGCAAAGAACTCTGTATCAAACGAATTAATCATATCATCAATGAATACGAAGCCTAAACAGCATAAAGTTGTTTCCAACGCCAAAGTCAACCTGGCGCTGAGGATCACCGGCCGCTTGGATAATGGGTATCACACCATCAGCACATTGTTTCAGGAGATTGATTTTCATGATGATCTAATATTCATGGAATCACAGTCCCCTGAATTTACAGCTAATATACCAGGTCTGCCGTTGGATGATGACAATCTTTGTATTGCCGCATACAACAAACTCAAACCCTTGCGGAAAATCGACTGTGAATTTTCTGTTCATTTGGAAAAACGAATATTTATGGGTGCCGGTTTAGGCGGCGGTAGTTCCAATGCGGCGGCAGTGCTGAAATTTCTAAATCAGGCCTGGAAAATTGGCCTCAATGATAAGGAACTGGAAAAAATCGGTTTGGATTTAGGCTGTGATGTTCCTTTTTTTATAAAGGGTGGAACCCAGGGCGGTAATCACCTGGGAGAAGAGCTTCAGCCCCTGGATTTTCCTCTGGATTATGCGCTTTTGCTGGTGAATCCCGGTATCCATATTTCAACCCCATGGGCTTATAAAAAATTTTCCTTGACTAACAAAAAAAATAACTATAAATTTGCTGGTCTTTTGAATAACAATGTTGTTCAATGGCAGATGTTTGAAAATCAATTTGAAAAAGTAGTTTTTCAATCATATCCAGAAATCGGAGAGATAAAGAGCAGACTCTTGAAGCGTGAAGCGCTTTATTCCGGTTTGTCGGGTAGCGGATCGACTATGGTTGGAATATTCGAAGACAAGACTCAGGCAGAAAATGCTGCCGGAGATTTTGAGAATTATTCTACGATTACTTCCCTTCCCGTAAGGTGAAGATAAAAATACGGGGATCGTCCAATGGCAGGACTACGGTTTTTGGTGCCGTCTATCTAGGTTCGAATCCTGGTCCCCGTGCATTTTTTCTCCACCTCAATTAACCACAAAAACAAGAGTATTATGTACACAAAAGTGAGAGTATTTTCCGGACGCTCTAATCCTGAATTGGGAATAGAGATCAATGAAATTTTAGGATATCGTCATGCTGGGATTAAAATTAAAAATTTCAGTGATGGTGAAATTTGGATGAAATATGAAGAAAATATCAGGGGCGCTGACGTATTTATCGTGCAGCCTACAAACCCCCCTGCTGAAAATCTTTTGGAATTATTGCTGATGATCGATGCTGCAAAACGGGCCTCGGCCAAGCGAATAACAGCCGTAATCCCCTATTATGGTTATGCCCGCCAGGACCGTAAAGACCAGCCCCGCGTTCCCTTGTCCTCACGATTATTTATTGATACTATTGTAACAGCCGGCGCACACAGGATTGTGACCATGGATTTGCATTCCACTCAGATACAAGGATTTGCGAATATACCCTTTGACCACCTTTATGCAAAACCGATTTTTATCGATCGCCTGAAACATTTGGTCCGTGATAAAGAATACGGCATTGTTGTGCCGGATATCGGCGGTATAAAATTCGCCCGCTCTTACGCAAAGTTATTAAAATTACCCTTAACCATTATTGATAAAAGACGGCCCGCGCCAAATAAGGCGGAAGTTATGAATGTCATTGGTAATGATAAGGTGAAGAATGCTTTGATCATCGATGACATGATTGATACCGGCGGCACTGTGGTGCAGACTGCCGAACTGATCAAATCCAGAGGCTGCGATACTGTGACAGTGGTTGCAACCCACGGTTTGTTGTCCGGCCCGTGTATTGAAAGATTCAAAAAAGCCCCCATCGACAAGGTTATTGTAACCAATAGTGTCAACATTCCCGAAGAAAAGCGTATTGATAAACTGGAAATTATTTCCGCCGCTCCCCTGCTGGCCCAGGCGATCAATCGAATACATAATGAAGAATCAGTAAGTAAATTATTTGATATATAAAAAAACAGAATAGAATAAAGGAGAGTATTATGGCAATTTCGAAATTAAAAGCCGAGATACGTAAAAATTTGAAAAAAAGTTTTACAAAGCAGTTAAGAAAAGACGGGTATGTTCCCGGTGTTTATTATTATCACCAGGAAGAACCAATAGCAATTAAAATCGAACAAAAAGAATTGATGGCGGCCATTCGCAAAAACTCCCATATTTTTGATGTGGATGTTGATGGCAAGGTTTACAAAACCATGATCAAGGAAGTACAGTGGCACCCGGTTTCTGACGAACCGATTCATGTGGATTTCTTTGGTGTGAATGAAAAAGAGCCGGTGGAATTGAGAATCAAAGTGGAAACTGTCGGTACACCGATCGGTGTCAAAGAACAGGGCGGCCTGGTGAGTCAGTCCATGTGGCATATTGATGTCAGATGTCTGATTACCAACATCCCGAACAAAATCACTATTGATATTTCTGATCTGGCAATGGGTGATTCCATCGCTATCAAAGACCTGGATATGGATGAAATTGAATTTGTGGACAGCCCGGAACGCTCAATTGTTTCCGTCATCGCACCGAAGGGTCTCATTACTCTTGAAGAAGAGGAAGAAGCTCTGGAAGGTGAAGAAATTGAAGGCGAAGAAGGCGTTGAAGGCGAAGAAACTGAAGGCGAAGAAAAAGAAGAGTAATTCGGAACTGATCAGTGAAAGAAAAAATTATCATAGTCGGCCTCGGCAACCCCGGAGCGCAGTATGAAGATACCCGGCACAATTTTGGGTTTATGGCTGTTGATAAATTCGCTGAAGTTCATGACATAACTATTAATCAGAGGAAAGGTTCATATTTGTTCGGAATAGGGAAAATAAAAAACAAAGCAGGTGAACGGGCTGAAGTTGTCCTTGTCAAACCCCTTTGTTATATGAACAACAGCGGTGTTGCTGTTCGACAGGTTCTGAAGGAATATGAACTGACTTCCGATTCATTGCTGATTGTCTATGATGACATTGATCTGGCTCTTGGAAAAATCAGATTGAGACCACGCGGATCATCGGGTGGTCACCGCGGCATTGAATCGATCATTGAAAAAATTTCCCGATGGGAATTTTATCGACTGAAATTAGGTATAGGAGACCAGCCCAGGGGAAAACCCTCCGAGGAGTTTGTTTTGGAGTCATTTACAAAACGTGAGAAAAAAATTGTTGATGATGTACTGGAACAATCTCTGGCGGTGCTGGAAGATTTTGCATTTATAGAATTCACACAACTGATGCAAAAGTATAATGGCAATCATGTAACTCACAAACAATTAGGGGAGGAATTAGGGTGAGTTTAACTATTTGGATTTACATTAGCATCTTCAGTGGTGTCTTAGCGCTGCTCTTTGCTATGGTAAAGAACAATCAGATCAACCGCATGAGTGCGGGAAATACTGAAATGCAGAAAATCGCCGGGCATATTAAAAAAGGTGCGCAGGCGTTTTTGAATCGTGAATACAGGGTGTTGGCAATTTTTGTACTGGCTGTCAGTATTGTATTGCTGATATTAAACCATGGCCCGATCCGTTTTGTGGCAGTCGCTTTTGTCGTCGGCGCGATCAGTTCCGGCCTGGCGGGATATATCGGCATGTCCAGTGCCACCAATGCCAATGTGCGTACCGCTGAAGCAGCCCGCAGCAGTCTGTCAAAATCACTGGGCGTTGCTTTTTCCAGCGGCTCTGTAATGGGGCTGAGTGTTGTAGGACTGGGAATCATTGGCTTGGGTATTCTGTTTTTAATTTTCACACGCATTTTTGGTGTTGAGATTGATAATGTTCAATCCGTTGTGTTGCCAATCTTAAGTGGATTTAGTCTCGGCGCCTCTTCTGTGGCCTTATTTGCAAGAATGGGCGGTGGTATATATACAAAAGCAGCCGATGTGGGCGCTGACCTGGTGGGTAAAGTGGAAGCTGGTATTCCGGAAGATGATCCGCGAAATCCCGCCACAATCGCGGATAATGTCGGAGATAATGTCGGTGACGTCGCCGGTATGGGCGCTGACCTTTTTGAAAGTTACATTGGCGCGATTATCAGTGCCATGGTTCTTGGCGCGATCTATGACATAAAATTAGTTTATTTGCCGCTGGCCATTGTTTCCATGGGTATTATTTGTTCTTTAATTGGCACATTCATGGTGAAAATAAAAGAAGGCGGGGATCCCCAGTTTGCTTTAAATAAAGGGACATTTACCGCTGACCTGCTCCTGATTATATTGGCTTATCCGCTGGCAAAATTTATTTTAGGCGGAAGCATTACCATGGGTACCAATATTGTGAGTGAAATGGATATATTTCTCACTTTAGTGACAGGACTGCTGACTGGTGTTGGCATTGGATTGGTGACAGAGTATTATACATCCGACGCCAGAAAACCGGCCCAGGGAATAGCGCGACAATCCCAGACCGGCCATGCGACCAATATTATTGCCGGCTTAAGTTTAGGAATGCTGTCCACACTGTGGCCGATTATTATGATCACAGCCGCTATTATGATCGCATTCTCTCTATCCGGACTATATGGAATTGCCCTGGCGGCCCTCGGTATGCTAAGCACAACCGGTATTCAATTGGCGATCGATGCCTACGGCCCGGTTGCGGATAATGCCGGCGGAATTGCAGAAATGGCAATGCTGAAACGGGAAGTTCGTAAAAGAACCGATAAATTGGATTCAGTAGGAAATACAACAGCTGCTATTGGAAAAGGCTTTGCTATTGGATCGGCGGCCCTGACTTCACTGGCCCTGTTTAATGCCTTTAAAGCATCAGCCAGTATTGATGCGATTGATATTACCAATCCCTATGTTATTTCGGGACTGCTGGTCGGTGGAATGCTGCCTTATTTTTTCAGTAGCCTGCTGATGAGCGCAGTTGGCGATGCGGCCGAGGAAATGATCAAGGAAGTGCGTCGGCAATTTCGTGAGATCAAAGGACTGATGGAAGGGACAGCTGAGGCGGAATATTCAAAATGTGTTGATATTTCCACAAAAGCAGCTATTCGAAAAATGATTTTTCCCGGTGTCCTGGCAATTTCATTGCCCGTGATTATCGGATATATAAATAAAGAAATGCTAGGCGGATTGCTGGCCGGTGTCACTGTTTCCGGTGTCTTGCTGGCGATTTTTATGGCGAATTCCGGAGGTGCCTGGGATAATGCCAAAAAATTCATCGAAGCCGGAAATTTTGGCGGCAAAGGTGATGATCCCCATAAAGCAGCAGTGACAGGTGATACGGTTGGCGATCCTTTTAAGGACACTGCCGGCCCGGCATTAAACATATTGATCAAGTTGATGTCAATTGTATCGCTGGTAATCGCACCGCTGATTTAAAAAATGAAAAAATGCAAATAAAATAAGGAGTATAAGATTGAGATACTACGAAAACTTATTCATCATCAATCCACATGTCGAAGGAAGTGCTCTGGAGACACTGATGGACAAGATCAAAAAAGAGTTAAAAGATGCTGGTGGCAATCTTTTGAAAGAAGAAGAGCTGGGCAAAAAACGTTTAGCCTATCAGATTGAACACCAGAAATATGGAAATTACATTCTTTTCATCTTTGAGTCTGAAAAAAGCGACACAGTCAGAAAATTTGAAGACTGGATGGAAATCACCGATGATATTCTGGCCCACTTGACTGTAAAATTAGATGAAAAGCCGGATCTTACCAAAAAATCCGAATCAGAAGAAAAAGAATCAAGAGAGGTATAACTATGGCTATGATGAGACGTAAAAAAATCTGCAAATTTTGCGAAACGTTAGAATTGGAGATTGATTACAAAAATTATAAAATGTTACGCAGGTTTATCACAGAACAAGGAAAAATAATTCCACGAAGAATTACCGGAACTTGCACAAAGCATCAGAGACTTTTGACCACAGCGATTAAAAGAGCTCGTAATATTGCTTTATTGCCATATTCAAATAATTTGAAAGAATTATAAGATTCATAACCAGAATGGAGGTCAACCGTGCGTATAATTTTACTACGTGATTACGAAAATCTTGGCGACGCTGGAGAACAGGTGGAAGTTAAAGATGGTTTCGGTAGAAACTACCTGATACCCAAAGGAATTGCACTGAAAGCCAGTAAGCAGAATATGAAAAAATTCGAAGAAATTGCCAAACAGAAAAAAAATAAATTAGCCCGCGCTTTGAAAAGTTCTCAGGAACTGGCGGAAAAATTAAAAACATTATCCTTAACAGTACCGGTAAAAGTTGGTGAAGACGATAAGATCTTCGGATCCGTTACCAGCCAGATGATTGCCGACCAGTTGCAGGAAAAAGGCTATGATATTGATAAACGCCAGATACAACTGGAAGAACCGATCAAGGCCCTGGGAATCTATGATATTCCTGTCAGACTGCATTCCGAAATTACTACTTCTGTCAAACTCTGGGTAATTAAATCATAAATTGACGCTTTATAAAATGAAAAAACAAGATGAGTTTTTCATCTTGTTTTCATTTTATATTGAGTTTTAGCCGGTCAAGCAACAGGAATCCACTTCCGTATGACCAGTGTCAACTCACCACCCGAAGAGGAGATACAAAAGTTATCCATCCTCCGCTTAATATTTTCAAAGCCACTACCGAGGCGGCCGTTGACGGAAAATTTTGAACGCAAATTAAACGTCGTCAGCGCATTGACTGTAAATTGCAAACCCACATTCCGCCCCTTTTTTACCACTTTCATCGATATGCTCAACTGATCGCCGATCATGGTGACATATTGAATCAAATCTGTAAATGTTGATGAGATGGAAATAGAACTGTTGTTGTCAAAACCGATGTCCGTTGCCAGTTTTCTGGCCATGGGACGAACCTCTAATAATTGATTTGCGCCGAAGAAAGTAAACGTGTTTTCCATGAGTTCCTCCTGTATCCTCTTTGCAGGAAGAATAGCAATTAT
>CAZCHS010000043.1:21156-24489 GCA_964498725.1 uncultured bacterium
CCGGTAGGCTTCAGCCTGCTTCCCAAATCCTATGCTATACCTTCTGAATCTTCGACGACATCAATAAAACAAGCCTACTCAAATCCCTGGCAAAAGGCCAGGACGTTCTTCCCCAGATCCGGCAGATAGTAGCCACCCTCCAATATCGCAAACCGGCGCTGATGTCCGCATCGGTTCGCAAATTTTTTCAGCAAATAGCCCATCTGGTAAAAATCAAAAGTATCCAGTTTTTGACCCACATCTTTCTTATAACTGTCAAATCCGGCCGAAACCGCTATCAGATCCACATGGCCGGTCTCTTTGATAGTGTTTTCCACCAATTTCATGTATTCCTGCCGGGTCGCAGCCATGGGATTGAAAATCCTGATCCCCTTCCAGTCACTCAGGCAGTCCCGCGTCCCGTCACCGGTATGGGCATCAAAATCCAATAGAAATGCAGAATTGATTTTTCCTTCAGTTTTTAATTTTTTCAGCGCGATCGCCATATTGCAAAAATAACAATAGCCCCAGCCGGAAGACCGGTAAGCATGATGCCCCGGTGGCCGAATACAGGCGAAAGCCGGTTGACCCTGCATTCCCAGTTGTGCCGCCAGAATCGCACCGCCGGCGGATAAAGCAGCCATCTCATAGAGGTTGCTGTCGGCTTTGATCTTATCAATGTAAGCAGATTCGTGTACAGCAACGATGTCTTTTTCATCAGCGCTTTCATTGCTGACAATTGAATAAGAGGGTTCTTTTTCAATAACCTGCATAATGACTTCCATACGGCCGGGTTTGGCGGCATTGTCAGCAGTATAGGATTGGTAGAATTTTGGGTTGAAGATAATTTTCATCAGGAATAACTTTTTTACAACTTAATCAAAGAGAAAAACTTACCTGGAAATTGATACGTGTTAGCAACTTTATTTCCAGGGATTAAATAATACAATACTACAATTTTCAAAATCTCTAATATTTCTTGTAACAAGACAGAAATTATTTTGTTTTGCAGTAGCTGCAATTAATGAATCAATTGAAGGCATTTTTAGCCCTTTTAATTCAAGGGCAGCATACATTTTTCCCCATTGAAATAAAGTATCTATATCAAGATTAATTATTCTGTTATTGAACCTGGTTAATAGATCCTCATGCAACCATTCTGATATTAATGATTTTTGTTTTGATTTTGGTAATTTAGATAATCCTTTTTCAATCTCTCCAATTGTGATAACTGATAGAAAAAGTTTCATTTCATCAATTGAATCAATCCAACTAACAACTTTTTTATTTGGTTCATTTTTTATTAATTCAGAAATGATACAAGTATCTAATAAATAATTCATAGGTCTATTTCTCGTGGTATATCTGTAGCACGAGTAATATCTAAATCAACATTATTCAGAGGTGAACTATTAAAAAAAGTTGATAATTTTTGTTTTGGTTTATTTATTTTTCTATAGTCTTCTACAGATATTAGTAATACTTTTTCAACACCATGTTTTGTTATAACCTGGGGGCCATGTTGAATTGCTTCATTAATTACTTTACTAAATTTTGCTTTTGCTTCTTGCAATTGCCATGCATTTTTCATAAAATCTCCTGACTAGTCTGACTAAATTTATGATATATGTATATTTTAATCAAATGTTTGTTTACTAAAAATGTAACTACTCAGTTATCTTATTCCTGTAAGGTAATTCCCAAAATTTTTTTGCTTTGTTGCACTTTATTTTAATATTTGGGTCATTGTTTAAGCCATTTCTCGTTGTGAAACCCCTTGAGCCACAAAGCGGATTCGAACCGCTGACCTACAGTTTACGAAACTGTTGCTCTACCACCTGAGCTATTGTGGCTTTACTTGTTCAAAAATAATTAAATTTTCCGTAAAAAGTAACTTTTTTTGCAGCGTTGTAACTAATAAATTAGAAAAATATGAAATAACGAACAGCAATGTTCACAAAGACAGGAGAAAAGATGAGTGAAAATATTTTGGATGTAGCAATTATCGGCGGCGGCGCAGCCGGTTACACCTCAGCGATTTACACCTCCCGAGAAAGATTAAAAACCGTGGTATTTGAAAAAGAGATGTCCGGCGGAACCACCGCCATTACAGATATTGTGGAAAATTATCCCGGCTTTCCGGAAGGGATAACCGGCGCGGAACTGATGGAAAATTTTAAAAAGCAGGCGCAAAAATTCGGAACTGAGTTTGAGGAATTTACACCCATCAATAAAATTGAAAAAGAGGATAAGTTGTTCAGACTGACTTCCGATGATGAGAGTTTTCTCGCCAGAACCGTGATCGTAGCGACAGGCGGCACCCCCCGCAAACTGGGACTGGAGCAGGAAAAGAAACTCTATGGTCGCGGCATATCCTATTGCGCCACCTGTGACGGGCCCTTTTTCAAAGATAAAAATATTGCCGTTATCGGCGGTGGCGACGCGGCGGTTCAGGAAGCGATTTACCTGACCAAATTCGCTAAAAAAGTGACCCTCATTCATCGTCGTGATAAATTACGCGCCACCAAAGACCTGCAGGCAAAAGCCTTTGCCAATGAAAAAATTGATTTTATCTGGGATTCGGTGGTGGAAGATATTACCGGAGATATAACAATCGAAAGTTTGAAACTTAAAAATAAAAAAACCGGTGAGATCAGTGATGTGCCTTTTGAAGGCATGTTTATTTTTATCGGTTGGATACCCAATACCGATTTTGTCAAAGACTGCCTGGATTTGAATGATGAAGGATACATTATCACAGATGACGATATGAATACCTCTGTCAAGGGAATTTTAGCTGCCGGTGATGTGCGGGCCAAAAGTTACCGCCAGGTATCTACAGCTGTTGGCGAAGGCACCACCGCCGCGCTCACAGCTTCGGAATTTATTGGCGATTATCATGCCGATGTGGAAAGCCCGGCATAAAATGTAGAATATTACATTGGTAACGTCTTATTTTAACGTACACGGAATAACAGAATTTCACGGATTTTTCTTTGAAATTTTTTAGTTCGGATTAAGATAAAAAAGACGAAAACCTTCCGAAGATTGGGTGAATGAGCGGCGTTCCGGATTATATAAATTAGCATCGACCATTTGTAAATTCTTCGGAAGGTCAACCCACTGCGGCTTACCCATTCAAAGGTCAGTTCATCTCAGTCTAATTGACGATATGAATATGATAGATTTTTTGAAAAATACAAAAATACATAAGACATTAATCCTGCAAATTACTATAATTTTAAATTAACAGATTGAAATTGTTAATCCATATTATTATGGGTATGAAAACTGCTTTTAAATAAGCAGTTTTTTTTTATATCCAATTATCGTAATTTAACCCGCTGTTTGACT
>CAZCHS010000044.1:0-24463 GCA_964498725.1 uncultured bacterium
AAAATTCATGGAACATCCGGCCTCTGACGGAAGGAAACGTATCGGCGCGAAGCGGGCATTATTCATATTTTTATGAATAATGCAGTTAAGGACTGAGAATATTTTTCAAGAAAATCAGAAAATTGCAGATTATTACTTTACCAGGGTAGTTTATAACTTTCTCTGTTACTTTTGGTCAATATTTTATAATTTTATAAAGCTTATATTTAAACTTTTAAAAAGGGGAGAACAGAGAATGAAACAATTATTAACAGGATTAATCTTTATGATGGCAGTGATCACACTGTTGATGGCAGACAGTCCCAAAGGGGCCTTGTCCTTTGATGACATGATGGCCTGCAAGCGCCTGTCTGCGCCGGTGCTGTCACCGGATGGTAAACAGGTGGCTTTTGCTGTGACTACGGTCAATGAGGAAGAAAACAGTAGCCATACGGAAATTTACCTGATGAATGTGGATGGCAGCGGCCTGAAACAATTAACCGATAATGAGAAATCTTCCAATTCACCAAAATGGTCTCCAAAGGGCGATCAACTGGCCTTTCTGCATGATAAGCAGATCTGGGTTTTTGACAAAAATATGAAAGAGCCCCGCCAGTTGACCGATCATTACACCGGCGCCGGTTCTTTTGAATGGGCCCCCAATGGAAAACTGATTGCTTTTGAAACCCGCGTATATCCCGGCTACAAAAATATGGACGAGATTAAAGCCCGCGATGAAGAAAAGGAAAACTCAAAAGTTAAAGCAAGAGTCTATGATGAACTAATGTATCGACACTGGAACCATTGGTGGGACAAAAAACGAACGCATCTGTTCATTCTGACCTTAAAAAATAAGAAAATCAAAGATGTAACACCCGGCGATTACGACGCGCAGCCGATTTCCCTGGGCAGTGGCTATACTTTTTCACCGGACAGCAAAGAACTCTATTTCACCAGCAATCATGATGAAGTGATCGCTACCAGCACCAATAACGATATTTGGAAAGTATCTGTTAAAGGCGGCGAACAGAAATTGGTCACAAAACCCTGTGAATTACGGAGTTTTAAAGGCAATGACGCCTCACCGCAGTTTTCACCCAACGGTAAATATCTTTCCCTCCTTTCCATGGAAGAACCGGGCTATGAAGCCGATAAACGGGATTTTATTATCCAGAATATAAATACCGGAAAAATGCGCAATGTAACCGATGCCCTGGAATATTCGATCAGCGATTACCAGTGGATGCCGGACAATGAAAATGTGCTTTGTCAGATTGACCATACCGGCCGGTACAAATTTTTCTTATTGAATATTGATTCAGGCAAAATTACACCGGTTCTAAAAGAAGGATCCAATAGTTCACCAAATATTTCCCCGGATGGAAAATTCATTGTTTACAGACATCAGTCTTTCACACGTCCTTATGAAATTTATTCAGCCGAAGTTAAGAGCGGGAAAACCACAAAATTAACCGGTTTCAATGATGAGGTACTGGCCGATGTCGATATGCATCCCGGTGAAGATTTTTGGTATAAGGGTGCAGACGAAACTATGGTTCATGGTTTTATTATCAAACCGCCGCATTTTGATAAATCAAAAAAATATCCGGTGGTTTTTATGGTGCACGGCGGGCCTCAGGGGGCCTGGCATGATGGCTGGCATTTTCGCTGGAACTCCGAGATGTGGGCGGCCCAGGGATATGTTATGGTAATGATCAATCCCCGTGGCAGTACCGGCTATGGTCAAAAATTCACAGAAGAAATCTCCCAGGACTGGGGCGGCAAGGTATTTGTCGATCTGATCAAAGGGCAGGAATATGTATTGGAAAAATATGATTACATGGACAAGGAAAATATCGCTGCAGCCGGCGCCTCTTATGGCGGATACATGATGAACTGGATGGAAGGACATATGGATGCGTTTAAATATCCTTTCAAAACCCTGGTGAATCACGATGGCTCCTTTAATCTCTATTCCATGTACCTGACAACGGAAGAACTCTGGTTTCCTGAAAAGGAGTTTGGCGGCCCCTACTGGAAAAACAGGGAACAGTATGAAAAATTTTCACCCCATAATTATGTGGAAAATTTCAATACGCCGATGTTGGTGATTCATGGAGAAAATGATTTCCGGCTGGCTTACACCGAGAGTTTAATGCCTTTTACGGCCTTGAAGAAAAAAGGCATTGATGCAAAATTGCTGATTTTTCCTGATGAAGACCATTTCGTCCAAAAACCGCAGAATAGCCGGTTCTGGCACCAAACTATTTTTGATTGGCTGGATAAGTACATTAAGTAAAAAATTCCATCAGTTAAGATAATAAAATGCACGATCTCTTGATAATACAATCATAAGGCCGTGCATTTTTTTTGAATAAAATAATGCAGATTAACCTGAATTTTACCTTTTATTGGTGCTGCTACTGTTGTTTATTGGCTTGAACTTTTACCGGCAATCAGATTGTAAATCCAGGCAAATATCGCCCCGCCGATCAGGGCATCGAAAAATCCCCAGATCAAACCGATAAAGCTGCCGGCCGGGCTGATGCTGAAACCACGATATATTTTACCTAACAATGTAATTTCTCCGGTAGCGCCATCAAACATGATCACCCACCAGGTTAAAAAGAAAACTCCCAGTCCCCACAATATTCCGCAGGTCAGGGCAAAAGCTTTAATATTTAACTTCATCGTATCCTCCCGTGTTAAGATTTGAATTTATTGAACGCCTCTTGCATTGATGTTTTTAAATCATTCCAACTTTTTTCAAAACCTGTTTTCATATCTTTCCAGGCCTCGCTGCTGGATTCCCGCACTTCTTTCAATTTTTTCTGGCCTTCTTCTCTCTTTTTACGAAGAATATCCAACTTTTGCTTGGTTTCAATACTGACTTCTGTTTTTTTCATTTTCGCTTCACGTTCAAGTTGCAGTATCTTATTATCCCATTCTTTCAGTTTTTCTGCCATTTTATCGATATACTGTTTACGGCTGTACATACGATTTTCCTCCTATTTTTTAGGTTGCCAATCGCCATTCTTTTTTTCATAGTTTTGTTTCACTGCTGACCAGGCGACTTTCATGGCCACAGTTTCCCTGGAATCATCACCTTGCCTGTCTTCCTTGTTTTTGTACTGGTCCCAGGCATTGTTATAGGCTGCCAAAAATATTTTTTGGGCTTTCTTAGGTAATGGATTTCTGACAGACTTTGGTAATTTATTTATGTCATCATAGGGCATATAACCTCCTTGGTAGAAGTCCGGCTGCGAGGGAGACAGCCGGACCGAGGGGATCTATATTAGGGGTATGATTATTCCGTCCAGTAAATGGGTTTTCCATAATAATCATAAAGTCTTGCTTCATATTCACGGTTAATTGGTACGGTAGGATCATATTCAGGACTGTTTTCCACTTGTTCTTTGGTAAGTTCGACTTTGACTTCAGCTTCTGCCCAGTCAATATTTTTGATCCAGTCCGGGGATACAAGTACCTTTTTACCCGGTAACCAATTTTTCGTATCAACAACCATGTAGCGAATTGTCCAGCTATCATCATCGACAATGAAATCTTCCACATGTCCGATTTTGTCGGCAAGGGTCTTGATATGATATCCCATCACTTCATCTGTTGACCGTAAGTGTTCATCATTGGGCTCTTCATCTTTTTGGGCTTCTCCCTGAATATGGATATTGTACAGGGCTTCCGGTGTGGCTTCCGAACCCCAGGCGTAATTCCCGGCCCAGTAGTATGGCCAGCCATAATAATTATAATATTTAGATTCATATTGCCGGGAAACAGGTTTTGCTTCATCGATTCCCGGTGCATTCTCAATTTGTTCTTTTGTGAGTCTTACCGGTATTAAGCGATTGGTCCAATCGGGTTTTTCCAGGGCGATCGGAGATATGACGACCTTAAAACCCGGTAGCCACTTACCGGTATCAGCTACCATAAACCGGATTGTCCAATATTCATCATCAAATAAAAAATCTTTGCAGCGGCCGATTTCACCGTCCTGCGCGTTTAAAACATAATCAAATATTTCTTTTACACTTCTTAACATAATAATTCTCCTTGTTTAAATGTTTAACTTATCTTTACTTTATTTTTTATTACACGTAGTAAGCAATTAGTGCTGCAATTGCGCCGATAATAAAAATAAAGAAAAAGACATTTAGGGCAATCACGCCTGCTTCTTCTGCAGCCGCTTGTTCACGTAATTCTTCCCTGGCTTCCCGGACATTCCGTGGTTTTCGTGGAGGTGTTACCGCCGCCAGCAGAAAGGCCAGCATTAATCCAAAAAACAAAAATGGCAACCAATAAACATCCCGTATTGCGGGTCCATAGGGTTCCACCCAGACACCACCGGCCCAGGAAAATAAAAATATGATTAGAAAAAACCATAAAAATCCTGACCAGGGACCAACTCTGTTAAATCGACTGAAAATTGCCGTTAGCAGAATTGCAACTAATATTGCAATCAATAATTCTAAAAAAAACATCGTTTAAACCTCCTATATATATTTATACTGACAAACGAATTAACATTTATATAAAATATAAAAATCTAATCTACATTATCAATTAACAGTAATACTAAGTATTTAAAAGTATTTAGTTTCATTATTTCATAAAAGTATTTTTTTATTACTATAATTTATAATAGTTGATTAGCGACAAATTGTCAAGTACTATTTTTAATTTTTTGATAGGGGGTTGTTTATCAAATAATGGATATTGATTAGTTGTTATTATTTTTATATAAACTAATAAAGGACTATCGTAATTACTCAGGTATGTTTCAGCTTCCTGTAACAGACAATTCCTATTGTCTGTTTTTCTGCCATTTTTAAAAAAACCGGATAATAGGAATTATCCTTTACAGTAAGAAAGTACCTGAGTAGTTACGGACTATCAAACAAGTGTCACGTATTTACCAAAAATTGTTTTGACCCCGTGGGAATTAAACTTAATGGTTAACTTAGGATTAGACCCGAAACCAACGATTGCTATAATTTTACCGGTGCCAAAGATTTTATGATGAACCTTCATACCCACTTCCGGTGACTTGGATGAACCGGCTGATGACGGCCTGGATGTTGGTACAGGTGATTTTTGCTTAAATTGGGAGACCGGCCTGTCCGTGTTTGGGCGCCGTCTGTAACCCGCGGCCTGACCGCTGTATGCATTTGTTTTAACCCTCTGTTTGTGCTGATTGAAGGGTAGATTAAAGATCAAGTCCCCTGGGATTTCACGGAGAAACATTGAGGGGGATGATACAGAATCCTGGCCTCTGAAATTTCTCTGCCGGGCAGCGGCTAAATAGAGTTTTTTCTCGGCCCGGGTAATTCCCACATAAAAAAGCCGGCGCTCTTCATTAAGTTGTTTATCATCATCAAAGGCATTGCCAAGCGGCAGCAATCCCTGATTCAGACCGGCGATAAATACCACCGGAAATTCCAAACCTTTCGCGCTGTGGAGTGTCATCAGGGAAACGGCGTTTTTCTGGTCCTGCCAGTTATCAATATCAGCCACCAGGGCAACCTCTTCCAGATAGCCCTGCAAGGTCGGTTCTTCTGTAACACTGCAATAGTCACTGATGGCGTTCAATAATTCGTCCAGGTTGGCGCTGCGCTGTCTGGCCTCCTCAGTATCATTGGATTTCAGGTAATTGAAATATCCGAGGCCATCGATCATCATTCGGGCCCATTCTTCCAGGGAAACTGTGTCTAGTAATTTCTGATAGTCTTTGATGAACTTATAAAAGCGGCTGACAGCATGGCGGGCGCGATTTGAAAAGCCCATTTTGTCGATGTCCCGCATACTCTCAAATAGATTCATATCATTTTTATGTGCCCAGGTCTCCAGCACTTCTATAGTCTTTTTACCGATGCCCCGTGGCGGTGTATTGATAATTCGGCGTATGCTTTCGTCATCTTTGACATTGGCGAAAAATTTATAATAAGCGATAATGTCTTTCACTTCTTTGCGCTCGTAAAAGCGGACACCGCCAATAATTGCATTGGGTGTTTTGCGGCGGTTAAGCACTGTTTCTAGAACCCGGGATTGCGCATTGGTCCGGTAGAGAATGGCGATATCTTTGAAATTTAATTTTTTAGCATGAATTTCCCGTTCAATGGCAATGGCAATCTTAGTGGCTTCATCGTATTCATTGTTTCCGTCGATAAATTCAATATTTTCTCCATCTTCATTTTCTGAAAATATCTTTTTGTCAGCGCGAATGTTGTTGTTTTCCACCACAGCTGAAGCAGCGGAAATGATTTTCTTCGTAGACCGGTAATTTTGTTCCAGTTTAAAAATCCTGCTCTTTTTAAAAGTCTGCTCAAAATCCAAAATATTCTGCACATCAGCGCCCCGCCAACTGTAAATGGATTGGTCATCATCGCCGACAACACAGATGTTTTGATACTTACGGGATAACATACTGACTAACAGAAATTGTGTCCGATTGGTGTCCTGGTACTCATCAACCAAAATATATTGATAGCGCTCCTGGTATTTTTTCAGAATCTCAGGATGTCCCTGAAATAATTTAACCGGTAGTAATAAAAGGTCATCAAAATCCAGGGCATTGCATTTTTTTAGTTTTTTTTGATACAGGGGATAAATTCTTGCGGTCAATTCTTCCACAGGAATATAAGACTGGTCATTGAATTCTTCCGGCATAATATTGTCGGATTTTAGATTTGATATTTTATTCAGGATTGCTTTGGGAGTGACCTTTTCTGTATCAATCCGTTCGTTCTTGATAATCTGTTTTATAGTGGACAATTGGTCTGATGCATCATAGATCGTAAAATTGGAATTATATCCCAGGTGTTGTATCTCTTCCCGGAGTATTCGGGCGCAAATGGAGTGGAAGGTGCCGACATTGATGAACTTTCCTCTGGAACCGACAAAATCCTCGACACGGCTTTTTAGTTCTTTGGCAGCTTTGTTGGTAAATGTAACCGCTAAAATATTATGGGGTTTAAAAAGACCCTTTTCGATAAGGTAGGCGATTTTATAGGTTAGTACCCGGGTCTTTCCACTGCCGGCGCCGGCAAATATTAACAAGGGGCCTTCATTGTATACGACGGCTGCTTTCTGTGCAGTGTTTAATCCTTTCAGTAAAGTCAATTATTCTCCTTCAACTTTCGTCTGATTTGTTGCAATTTATCTTTCGCTCGTAAAAAGGAATTATAGTACCGGGTGAAGTAATGGGAACCGTCGCCCTGGGCCACCATATATAAAAAATTGGTCTCGGCCGGCTGAAGGGCTGCCAAAATTGATTTTGCGCCGGGATTGTTGACCGGCCCCGGCGGTAATCCCTTATACAAATAGGTATTGTAAGGGGAATCGATCTTCAGGTCTTTAGACAGTAATCGCCGGGGGGCGTCGGGAATAATATACTGAATTGTCGGGTCTGCCTCCAATTTAATTCCTCGTCGCAGCCGGTTCTGATAGAGCGAAGATACGATGGGCCTTTCCTCATCCAAAATACATTCACCTTCAATAAGCGAGGCCAAAGTTAATATTTCATGCTGACTTTTTCCAGCCTTGTTTGGAATATTCTGGTTGATGAGCAGCCACTTTTGATGAAAGTTACTGACCATCTTGAAGATAATCGATTTTTCCTGATCATTTTTGTAAAAGAAATAGGTGTCCGGAAAGAGGTAGCCTTCCAGGGAGGGTACATTCAGTCCAAACCCTTTAATAAAAGCTGTATCCGCAGTTAAAGCAATAAACCGGTTTTTATCAATATTGATCTTTTGAGTGATAATATTAGCAATTTCGCGAATGGTTGCCCCTTCGGGAATGGTAACGCGAGTGGACAGGTTCTGTCCGGTTTTGAGCAGATTGATCAGTTGGTTACTGGTTTTCACGCGGCTGATATCATAGTAACCGGAGCGGAGCTGCCGCTGGTCAAATTTTAGTTTTGTTATCAGAACAAAAAAGTTTTTGTTGGCAATGATATCCTTGTTTTTTAGAATTTCTGCAATCTGCCGGAGCGTGGCGCCCCTGGGAATGTTTAATTGTGAATTTGTTTCATTAATCGTGACCGGATCGGAAAAGATGATATAAAAAGTGATAATCAGCAGATAAGCTATAATTAATGCCGGTATCAGGAAAATGAATGGTGTTTTTTTTGGGAGTATTTTGAATTGCATGGATTACCTGTTTGTTTTAAAACCTGAATGGAACGGGTATAAATGTAAGGATAAAAATAATTAAAGAGAACAGGCAAATTAATTTATGGGGCCAGGGCACCGGCAGATGGCTATTATAAACCGGCGGATGTTTGACGCGAATAAAGAAAAAAACCAGGGCCGCCCAGAGAACCCAGTTGTAACTGGGAGTGCCGGCGAGGGTCAGTACGACACCCAGAGTGGTAATGGCAATCAGGGCGAAATAGCCGATTTTCTTGTGAGTATTGCCGGTGATGGCATAGAGAATATGACCGCCATCCAACTGCCCGATGGGTAGCAGGTTCAGCATGGTAACAATGAAGCCGATCCAGGCCGCGAACCCGATGGAACTGATATATAACTCCTGGCCCGCCGGTATATTGGGATATATCAGATCAGCCATAAGTTTAGTGATCAGGGAATCACCCAGAATGATACTGCCTTCGCTTCTGGCTACCGGTAAAATATCCGATTTTAGCAAACCAATCACATAAGCCGGAATCGCCACGAAAAAGCCGGCGATGGGACCGGCCGCGCCGATTTCAATCAGGGCCTTCTTGTCACGGATCGGTGACCGCATTTTGATGACCGCCCCAAAGGTACCGATTATTGTGGGCGCCGGGATAAAATAGGGGAGTGATACATCAACTTTGTGACGGCGGGCTACCAGGTAGTGGCCCATTTCGTGACTACCTAATATTAATAATAGTGTGAAGGAAAAGGGCAGACCGTGAATTAATGCCAGTGGGTCGGTAAAAGGATTTTTATTTTCCAGCAATGTTCCGGCGAATATGGTTGTGATGATCGTGATTATAAAAAGAATGATATTCAGTTTTTTAGTCCGTCGTCTTGGCGGCCGAAAATAATCCTCTTGTTGTTGCCGGTCCCGTTTAAAAATATTCCTGATAATATATTTTATTTTTGTTATTGACAATGTTTTCTAATTTCTTTCTAAAATTATTTTTTATGTAATTAAAAGCAAATTGTTAATATCCTATAAGATAAAAAAATCTTTCCTTTTTATTAAAGGTATTTTTTTTATTAAGTTCCATTTTAGTGTATAGGACAACAGGCTGCTAAAAGAAAGACATAAAGTTTGAAAAAAATCCAAAAATACTGGCACGAAAAAGCCGGTTTCAAAGACCTGCTGACAGTTGCGATTCCGGTCATCATCAGTACAGTTGCGTGGACAATCCAACATTTTGTGGATCGCATGTTTTTAACCTGGTACAGCGCCGAAGCCATTGCCGCGGCCATGCCGGCCGGTATGCTGCATTTTAACAGTATTTGTTTGTTTATGGGAATTGCCGGCTATGTTAATGTCTTTGTGGCCCAATATCATGGCGCCGGGGAACAGGAGAAATTTGGTGCGATTATCTGGCAAGGGGTTTATGTGGCAATTTTCAGCAGTGGTCTAATGGCCCTGACCTATCCCTTTGCCGATGAAATTTTTCGATTTATCGGGCATGATGAAAAGATCATTCAAAATGAAATTATCTATTTTCAAATAATGGTTCTGGCTACTTTCCCGATGATCTTTACTTCTGCCGCGTCAGGATTTTATTCCGGGCAGGGGAAAACCCGCATCATTATGGTTATTAATGTGATTGCCACGGTTTTAAATATTTTGCTGGATTATCTGTTGATTTTTGGCAATCTTGGATTTCCTGAAATGGGTATTCGCGGGGCGGCGCTGGCCACTTTGATTGCCTATGGCGTGGCCATGCTGATTTATGCTATCTGTTTGTACCGGCCGGTGAATGATCAACGCTACAAAACCCTTCGGAATTACAAATTTGACTGGATATTATTCAAACAATTATTAAAATACGGATTCCCCAATGGCATACAGTTTTTCCTGGATATTGCCGGTTTTTCTGTTTTTATCATGATCGCCGGCAGGCTGGGGAAAGCGGAATTAGTGGCTTCCAACATCGCATTGAATATCAATAATCTGGTTTTTATGCCGCTGTTGGGAATCAGCATGTCGGTGTCTATTTTGGTGGGGCAGTTTTTAGGGAATGAAGAGCCTGAATATGCGCGCCAAATCAGTGTCCGCGGCATTCAATTGGCTTATTTCTGGATTTTTCCATTTGTGATTATCTTTTTCTTTTTTCCCGATTTTTTAATTTCCCTGTTTAATGTTTCCCGGAACGGGTCGGAGTTTGACAGTGTCTACCGAATGCTGGTGATTATTTTGCGGTTCACGGCTGTTTATTCCCTTTTTGATGTTATCAATTTGGTTCTGGCCGGTTGTTTAAAAGGGGCGGGTGATACCCCTTATGCCATGAAAGTCATTGGATTAACTTCACTGTTAGTCATGATCATACCAACATATATATGTTTAAATATTTATAATCTTAGCATCTATTTCGGCTGGAGTTTTATTACTGCTTATATCATTATTCTGGGGATTGCTTTTTATATTCGGTTTCGCTCTGGTAAGTGGAAAGAGAAGCGGGTTATTTACCGGGAAAACAGGTTTATACCGGATTTTCCTGAGATTCCCACTCCGGAATTATAAAAATTTTTACAATTACCTCTTGATGATAGATAAAATCTCTACTAACTTAACACTGGTTTTTTGAGATTACATTTATTTGTATAGTTTTAGAAAAAGGAGAAGAAAATGGCTTATGTAATTAATGATGATTGTACAACTTGTGGCGCATGTATTGACGAATGCCCGGTAGAAGCTATTAGTGAAGGGGATACTAAGTATTCAATTGATCCCGATGTTTGCACAGATTGTGGTATTTGTGCTGATGTTTGCCCGGTTGAAGCTATTAGCCCGGCATAAAGCAATATCTTTAATCAAAAGAGATTAAGCCGATAGTGCTCACTATCGGCTTTTTTAATACTCAGCGATAAGATGGCGCATAAAGTATTAACCGGTGAAAAACTCCTCAATTTTTATATATAAGCAGAGGTAAGCATGGATAAAGGTTCTTTGATGCACATACTGGAACACTCAATAGATCACACGATCATGATTTCCAGTTTTGTCTTTGTCATGATGTTAATAATTGAATATGTGAATATTCAGACTCGCGGCCTGTTTCATTCAAAAATTCAGGCGGGGAAATGGCGTCAGTATTTATTGGCAGGTGTGTTCGGGATTATACCCGGCTGCCTGGGCTCTTTCACTGTTGTGGCTCTTTACTCTCACGGTATTTTGAGTTTTGGCGCTTTAGTGACGACCATGATCGCCACGGCCGGCGATGAGGCTTTCATTATGATGGGGATGATACCCGGAACCATTCTTTATTTATTTCCCGCGCTCCTGGCGATTGGTATTTTTGCCGGCTGGTTCATTGATAAATACTTTAATTTTGCGCCGGGTAATAAAGAATTCATACTCCATGAAGAAGAACAGGAATGCGGCTGTTTTAAACTCAGCCGTATCGTGGCAAATTTTAAAAAATTGAGTATACAGCGAATAATTTTATTGATACTGGTGTTTTTGGTAATGGGTGTCATATTTGTCGGCACTCATGACCTGCAGGAATGGGACTGGAAACGGATTACATTTTTGGTACTCAATTTGGCTTCGCTTTTTATCGTGGTCACTGTTCCCGATCATTTTCTGGAAGACCATTTATGGGGACATATTGTCAAAAAACATTTGCCGCAAATCATCGGTTGGACTTTTGGGGCAATCATTGTCGCACATTTTATGATTGATCATTTAAATATTGCCCCCTGGCTGGAAGCTAATACCTTTATGGTAATGGTTCTCGCCTGCCTGGTGGGATTAATTCCCGAGTCAGGCCCGCACCTGGTTTTTGTGACCTTTTTTGCCCAGGGAATGGTTCCTTTTTCCGTCCTGCTGGCAAGTTCGGTTGTTCAGGATGGCCACGGTATGCTTCCCTTACTCGCTGAGTCTCGAAAGAATTTTTTCTCTGTCAAAGCCATCAATTTTGTTTTTGGAATTGTTATAGGCAGCCTGGCAATTTTATTAGAATCTATCATATAAAGAGGAGCGAATGAAAACATATCTTGATTGTATTCCCTGCTTTATGAAACAGGCATTACGGGTTGGCAAAATTTCTACCGATGACGAAAAGCAAGTGAAAAAGATTCTGGATAAGGCCGGCCAACTTATTCACGATATCCCTATGGCATGCAGCCCACCGGAAATCGCCAAAATCATCTACGATGAGATCAAATCTCTCACCGGTGTAACTGATCCTTATAAAACAATCAAGCATGAAAATATTAAAAAGGCCCGGGCGCTGCTTCCGCGTATGCGGGAAATTATTGAATCCAGTGACAATCCTCTTTTTGAAGGAGCCCGCATGGCGATCGCCGGGAATGTTATTGATTTCGGCATTTATGAAACCGTGAATATTGAAAGGGAAATCCTGTATTCTGTGGAACGCGACCTCACAATAAATGATTTTGATCTCTTTGTTAAAAAATTGGCGCAGGCCAGGAATATTTTTTATATCGGAGATAATTCTGCTGAGGCGGTTTTTGACCGGCTGTTTATAGAACAGATCAATAAACCGGTGACCTTTGTCGTGCGCGGTGAACCGATTCTGAATGACATCACACGTGCCGAAGCTGAAATTGTCGGCCTGAATACTGTTGCGGATATCATGTCTTCGGGCACCAGTGCCCCCGGTAATGTCATCAATGACTGCGCGCCGGAATTTTTGAATAAACTGGCTGATGCCGATCTGGTGATCAGTAAAGGACAAGGGAATTATGAAGCTTTGTCCGACACTTCCTATCCGATCTTTTTTATGCTCAAAGCAAAATGCCATGTAATTGCCCGGGACATTGGTGTGCCGGAAGGGTCGTTATTACTGATGGCGCGGCAAGATCAGCAGACTATATAAATAGACGTATGAATATATAGTTTATTTGTTCGAGCCTCTAGAGCCGGTCTAAGTTTTAAAATATAAATATGTTAAGAATGATTGTTTTAGAAATCACTGGATTTTTTATACGAAAAGATGTAATTTAAAACGATCTTATAATTAGCTAAAGTGAGCCCTATTTTATACATTTACAAGAATATAAACTTTTATTTGTACCTGCAATCATCACTTGCTGCAACATTCCCGAACCTTTTCTAGTTAAACGAAAATTTAATTTTAATTTTTACTTATCAACTTTATTTAATAAAAGAAAGGATTGATATGAGCGAGAATATCAAAGTTTTTACCAAAGATTCTAAACCCAGTCAAGAAGAAAAAGATGCTATCGTGGATTTTTTACATGACATGCTGGAGCAATTTGGAGATCCCCGGGAAGATATTATGAAATCGGCCAACTATGCCCTTGCTGAAGATGGCAAACCCGGTGGTTTTATCCTCGAAATGACTAAAGATGATCAGATTGTTGGTGCTGTTATCATTAATAAAACCGGTATGGAAGGATATATTCCGGAAAATATTCTGGTTTACATCGCCACCCACCGTGATATGCGGGGCCAGGGATTAGGCAAAAAATTAATGCGCAAAACAGCGGAAGTTGCCGAAGGTGATTTAAAACTTCATGTGGAACCGGACAATCCGGCCAGATTTCTCTATGAAAAAGTGGGTTATACTAACAAATATCTCGAAATGAGATATAAAAATAAATAGGTGTCAGCTATGGCGTATATGGAACTGGACCGGAACAAACTGGAGCATAATTTCAAATTTCTGCAGAAAATGTTCCGGGAGAATAATATCGAATGGTCCGTGGTCACCAAACTTCTCTGCGGGCACCCGCTCTATATTAATGTTCTGGAAGAACTGGGAATAACTGAAGTCAGTGATTCCAGGCTGGAAAACCTGAAACGGATCAAGGAACAGGAAAGCGAACGGCTGAAACCCATTTTTATCAAGCCCCCGGCATTGAGTTCAATTTCTGAAGTGGTGCGTTGCGCTGATGTTAGCTTTAATACGGAATTGAAAACCATTCGCGCCCTTTCAGCAGAAGCCAAAAAACAAAACCGCACCCATAAGATTTTTATTATGCTGGAACTGGGAGAACTCCGGGAAGGAGTGATGCGGGATGAATTTCTCGATGTTTTTGAAGAGGTACTGAAATTACCCAATATTAAGGTGCTGGGAATTGCCGCTAATTTTTCCTGTCTCTATGGCGTGTTGCCATCAGTAGATAAGATGATGCAATTAATTCTTTATAAAGAACTGATCAAAGAGAAATTCGATTATGATATAGAATTCATTTCTGCCGGCAGTTCCGTAGTGATTCCAATGATCAGGAACAACACGCTTCCCGAAGGTATTAATCATTTCCGGGTTGGTGAAACGCTTTTTATGGGAACTGATCTGTATCATGATGAGCATATTAAAGGCATGGCCAAAGATATTTTTACCCTGCGGGCAGAGATTATTGAGTTGGCTGAGAAACCGGTGGTGCCTGACGGAAAAATGGGCTCAAATGTGGAAGGGGAGTCCTTTCAGTTTCCCCGCAAAAAATTGGGAGAAACCAGTTACCGGGCCATTGTTGATTTGGGCTTATTGGATACTGACAGAGATCACATCTTTCCTATCGATGATTCCATTGAAATTGTTGGCGCCAGTTCTGACATGATCGTGATGGATCTCAAGGATAATAAAAACCGGTACAAACTGGGAGATTTTATCGAGTTCACTATGGACTATGTCGGCGCTCTGCATCTATTGAATTCACCTTATGTAGAGAAACGGGTCAAAGCGATTAAATAATAGAATAAAAGCAAAATTAATGAAACAGAAACCTTCTGCGCTCTATTGTACAGAAGGTTTTTAGTTTATAAATAAAAATTTAGTTATTGCTTGTAACTCTGATTTTTAATTCCTATCATATACATATGGAATTAAAAAAGAAATATAGCAAATCTTTTATTACACTCTTATTAACAGGATTTATCTTCTTTTCAAATTTTGTTGTTCTGGTAGATTTTGCTGTAGCTGATGAAAAAAGTTGCTGCGCAACCGAGTGCCAATGCAAGGTAGATAATGAATGCGAAATGACAATCGCCTGTGGCACTGCTCATGTTGTAATCCTGATTCCATTGTTCAACTCTAATGAAGAAAAATTTTTAGCAGACATTGCTGTAAATGATTTTTATAAGGATCTTCTTCAATTTCCGGAATTGCACAGAATTACTAAATTCTATAAATCATATCCTATATTAAAAACTCCTTCAACTTATATTAACACTCCTCTGCTTATTTAGAAAACCAATAATGCAACCGTGAGTCATGTTTCGGCGTGGCTCACTATTTTTTTATATATTTTTAATCAAAAACCATAAAAAGGTAAAGTGTATTATTGTGTCAGGATTTATCATTTTTATAAGGAGTTAACAGTTAATGAGAAGGTTTATATTCATTGTGACGGTTTTTCTGCTTGTCGCTTATTCGCTGACAAGTGCTTCAGAACATCAGGTTCAAAACTATATTGAAATTGCCGTCAATAATAATTCACAATTAAAATCAATTAAAAATCAGTGGCAAGCTGAAGTGGAACGGATTGACGTTTCAACAAAATTGCCTGACCCAAAATTTAGTTTTGGGGTTTTTGTCGAAAATGTGGAGACTGCAGTCGGCCCCCAGGAATACAAAATCGGGTTGTTCCAGAAACTTCCCTGGTTTGGAAAATTGTCAACTGCCCGAAAGATACAAGTTCATCAGGCTGAAATAGCCTGGGTGAAATACCAGCAGGCAATCGATGAACTGACCTTCCAAATTCAGGAACTGCTGTATAAAATAGCACTGAACCGGGAACAATTGTCCATCACAAAAGAAACCCTGGTATTAACCGGGCAATGGTCAGAAATTCTCAGGGCAAAATATCAAAACAGCACAAAGTCCTACGCCGATATAATCAAAGTTCGCCAGGAAATTGCCCGGCAGGAAGAAGCGATTACTTCTCTGGACCGGGAGTACCGGCAATTGATAGTTTCGCTAAAATCTGTTCTGGAAGTTGATATCCTGGCACCGGTAAAGGCTGAAATGGAACGGCAACTTAAGGAAAAAGATTTGAACAATATGCAAGAATTGGCTCTTGCAAATAATCCTGACTTACAAATCGTGCGGTTGAAAAAGCAGATCGCGCAATTAATGAATAAACGGGCAAGCCAGAACTTGATTCCCGATGCCGGTATTGGGGTTGATTATATTCTTACCGGCGATAAATATCAGTCTGGCGGGGCCAAAGTCAATGAAAGCGGCAAAGACCCGCTGGTGTTTATGCTTTCACTGGAACTGCCACTGCAGTGGCGAAAAATAAAGAAAAATATCAATGCCACGGAATATCAGCAGCAAAGCGCAAAAGATATGGAAACAGAACTTCAAAAAGGGATTTTAGCGAACTTGGAAAACCTTATCATATCCCTTGAAGATATGTCAGGAAAGTACAAGATGTATACCGGTCAGATCATTCCCATGACAAAAGAAAGCCTGGCAATCAGGACTGCTGAACTCAAAACAGGAAAAACCGATATCTATAAACTGATTGAAGACCAGCGGGATTTGCTGGAGTATCAACTCAAACAAGCGGAAATTCTGACTAATTATTCCATAACCAACGCTAAAATAGCAAAATTGACAGGGAGTGCAGTACAATGAAATTTTTATCAAAATATAAATGGCACATCATATCAGTTGTGGTGATTTTCATCATTGGATATTTTATCGGTAATCTTGATGATGAAACAGCACCAACGAACCAGCAGGATGAGCAGGTTATCCACGACCATGAAGAAACACAATTGTGGACTTGCTCCATGCATCCGCAGATCAAACTGGAAGAGCCGGGGCAATGCCCGATCTGTTTCATGGACCTGATTCCCCTGGAACAATCGGAAGGCGAGGAAAATGAGTACCAGATATCTTTTTCAGAATCAGCGATAAAACTGGCGGAAATCCAAACCACAACGGTCAAACGGGGGGAGGCAACTAAAAAACTGCACCTTGCCGGTGAATTGGCGCTGAATGAGCAGGAAACTGTTTCCATTACTACTGATGTTGCCGGCCGAATAGAGAAGTTATATGTGGATTTTACCGGTGAAAAAATTAACCCAGGTGATCCCCTATACAAATTTTATTCTCCTGACCTGTACGCGATCCAGGAAGAGCTGCTTCATCAGAAACAGATATTTGAACGTACAAATAAACAAACGTATAGCAAAATTGTTGCCACTATTCGGGAAAAATTATCACTCCTCGGACTGACTGAAAAACAAATAGATGAAATTGAAAATTCCGGTAAAGCCCGGGAAAATATCACTATCTATGCAAAGCATTCCGGGACAGTTGTCCGTAAGAATGTCAATGAAGGTGATTATGTAAAAAGGGGCACACTACTTTTTGAAATATCCGACCTGCAAACCCTCTGGCTGCAGTTGGATGCTTATGAGCGGCAGGTCAACTGGCTTAAACCGGGGCAGTCAGTCACCTTTAGTGTAAAATCCCGGCCCGGTAAGGAATACCCCGGGAATATCGATTTTATTCAGCCGGTTCTTGATCCGGCTACGCAAAGTTCACAGGTGCGGGTTGTTGTAGTCAGTCATGACAGTCAACTAAAACCCGGCCTCTTTGCGAAAGCCACAATTCATACACCAATTAACAGGGCCGGAGAATTAGCTTCCGCTCCACTTATGAATTATGCTGATTTGCCGCTCCTGATTCCATCTTCGGCACCGCTGCTGACCGGGAAACGGGCCGTGGTTTTTGTAGAACACCAAAAAGATGAAAAAGTCACTTTTGAAGCCCGGGAAATAATACTCGGTCCGAAAGTTGGTAAGCATTACGTGGTACTCTCAGGACTGGAAGAAGGTGAAAAAGTAGTCACTGCCGGAAACTTCAAAATCGACAGCGCCCTGCAGCTGGAAGGAAAATTCAGCATGATGAGTGTTCAGGATGAGAAACAAAAGCCATCGACAAATCATTCCGCTGTTTTTATACCGGTCTATTCGGAGTACTTCAGTTTACAGGAAACTCTGGCCAATGATGATTTTGCCATGAGCAAAATGCATTACCGGAAATTATACGAGATAATCGAAAATCTGGCGGTGAACCATAATGAGCTTTCTCAGGATAAACTGCTAAAATGGAAAAGCGTCAAAGACAATATTCTGAATAACTACCAACCGGAATTAACAGCTATTGAGAAATTGCGTTCTAATTTTGAAATCATTAGTGACAACCTGATTGAGTTGGCAAAAAGTTTTGAACAGGTGGGTGATTTGAAATTCAATGAAGCCTATTGTCCCATGGCCTTTGGCAATAAGGGCGCTTACTGGCTTCAAAAGGAGAATCAAATCGCCAATCCCTATTTCGGCGCTAAGATGCTGCGCTGTGGTGAGATTAAAACAAATTTTGGTGAATAGAATAAACCTTTGAAATGATCATTCCCAAATATCTAAAGGAAAAAAAATGAATATTCCGGATAAATTTTTAAAATATTTTATTGATAATAAACTGATTGTATTTATTCTGTTGCTGCTGATAATAGCGGCCGGAATTGTGGTGGCGCCTTTTGACTGGCAACAGAAAACCATTCCCCGGAATCCGGTTCCCGTTGACGCCATCCCCGATATTGGTGAAAACCAGCAGATTGTCTTTACAAAATGGGCGGGCCGTTCTCCCCAGGATGTGGAAAATCAGGTGACCTATCCCTTAACAGTGGCGTTGCTTGGTGTACCGGAAGTGAAAACCGTCCGCAGTTATTCCATGTTCGGTTTTTCAACCATTTATGTGATTTTCAAAGAAGACGCGGAATTTTACTGGTCCCGCAGCCGGTTGCTGGAAAAACTCAATTCTCTTGGTGGTGAAACGCTCCCTGACGATGCCAGACCCGTGCTTGGTCCTGATGCTACGGCTTTGGGACAGGTTTATTGGTACACCCTGGAAGGCCGGGACAGAGAAGGCAATCCTACCGGTGGCTGGGATTTGGATGAATTACGCTCCATTCAGGACTGGTATGTGAAATACGGGTTGCAGGGGGCTGAGGGTATTTCGGAAGTGGCGTCTGTCGGCGGGCATGTCAAAGAATACCAGATTGACATTGATCCTCTGGAATTGCAAAAGAAACAGATGGATATCGCGCAACTTTTATCGGTTATCAAACAATCAAATATTGATGTGGGCGCCCGCACCATCGAAGTCAACCGGGTGGAATATTTTATCCGTGGACTGGGCTATATTGAAGGCCTTGAAGATATTGAAAATACCTTAGTGACATATCAGAAAGGCGTGCCTGTTTATGTCAAAGATATCGCCAATGTCACCCTGGGGCCGGCACCGCGCCGGGGAATATTGGACAAGGAAGGCTCCGAGGCTGTCGGTGGCGTGGCGGTTGTCCGCTATGGCTTCAATCCCCTGGAAGCCATTAATAATCTGAAAGAAAAAATTACGGAAATCTCACCCGGACTGCCCTCCAAAGTTTTGGAAGACGGAACTGTTTCCCAGGTGAAAATTGTTCCCTTTTACGACCGTACCGGCCTGATCTATGAAACCCTGGGAACCCTGAGCAGCGCCCTTCGTGACCAGATCATTGTGACGATCATTGTGATTTTGGTCATGATCATGAATTTCCGTTTATCATTGCTGATCACCTCAATGCTACCCATTACTGTTCTGCTGGTTTTTGCGGCCATGAAAATATTTCATGTAGATGCCAATATTGTCGCCTTGTCGGGAATCGCCATTGCTATCGGAACGATCGTCGATGTGGGCATTGTGATCACGGAAAATATTCTCAATCATTTATCGAAAATGAAGTCCGGAGATAATATCAATGAACGGATATTTTTATCCTTAAAAGAAGTGGCCGGCGCGGTCCTCACCGCCATTGCCACAACCATTGTCGGTTTTCTGCCGGTCTTTACTATGGAAGCTGCGGAAGGAAAATTATTTAAACCCCTTGCTTATACCAAAACCTTTGCACTAATTGCGTCAATATTAATTGCCTTGATCGTGCTGCCCTCTATTGCGGCTCTGATTTTCAAAAAACAGAAGATCAGCCGGATCAATAAAATTATTCTGAATGCGGCCCTGCTCATTTTTGGCGCTGTTGTCTGGATAAAAGTGGCCTGGTGGTTGGGTGTGATTCTTTTGCAGGCGGGAATTTTCGGCTTTGCCAAACTTTATCTGAAAGAAAGAGACAAAAAGTTCGTTCAGAAAATTTCCAATTGGCTGTTAATTTTGTTGGTCGCCCTGATTTTGTCAAGCACCTGGGCGCCCCTGGGACATCACCGCTCGTTACTGGCTAATTTTATTTTTGTTGCAATTGTAATCGGCACTGTGCTGGGAGCCATTCAGTTATTTATGCATTTTTATCCCAGAATTTTACGCTGGGCACTGGACAATAAACTGAAATTTCTGGTATTGCCGGTTTTTATTGTCCTTTTCGGAACGTCAGCCTGGTTGGGGTTTGGCCGGGTTTTTTCATTTTTTCCGGACTTCATTCAGAAAACACCGGTTTTTGTGAAATTACACCACGCTATGCCCGGTTTTGGCAAGGAATTCATGCCGCCGCTGGATGAAGGGTCATTCCTTTATATGCCGACGACAATGCCCCATGCCGGAATTGAAGAAAGCCATGATGTGTTGCGAAAGCTGGACATTGCCCTGAAATCCGTTCCGGAAGTGAAAACCGTGGTGGGAAAAATCGGGCGCGCTGACACACCCCTGGACCCGGCGCCCATCTCCATGGTGGAAACTGTGATCAATTACAAATCCGAATATATCACCGATGAATCCGGAGAGCGGATCAAATTTCGCATCAACAGGGAGGGTGAATTCGCCCGGAATGATAATGGAGAATTAATTCCCAATGAATCCGGCCGGCCCTACCGGCAGTGGCGCGATCATGTCAAAACCAACCAGGATATCTGGGATGAACTGGTGAAAGCTGCCAACATTCCCGGCACTACATCAGCGCCGCGATTACAGCCCATCTCCGCCAGACTGGTAATGCTGCAAAGCGGTATGCGCGCGCCTATGGGAATTAAAGTGAAAGGGCCGGATCTGGAGACCATTGAAGCCTTTGGATTGGAACTGGAAAAAATATTGAAAAAAGTACCCTCAGTGGCCAAAGCCGCTGTTTTTGCCGAGCGGATTGTAGGGAAACCCTACCTGGAAATTGATATTGACCGCCGGGCCATTGCCCAATACGGCATATCACTGGGAAAAGTCCAGCAGGTAATTGAAATGGCCATTGGCGGCATGCCGGTGAGCCAGACAGTGGAAGGCCGGGAACGCTACAATATTCGTGTGCGGTTCATGCGGGAAATGCGGGACGATTTTGAAGCCCTGGCCAATATTCCGGTGCCTTCCAAAAGGGGCCGGCAAATTCCTCTGAAACAATTGGCTGAAATCCGCTACGTAAAAGGCCCGCAAGTGATTAAAAGCGAGGATACCTTTCTGGTGGGCTATGTGCTCTTTGACAAAATGAAAGGCCACGGGGAAGTGGATGTGGTGGAGGATGCAGCCGCAATGATCGAAAGCCGGATCGACAGCGGGGAACTGATCGTGCCGGCCGGTGTCAGTTATGCCTTTGCCGGTTCTTATGAAAACCAGATTCGCGCCAGTAAAAAACTGGCCCTGATTCTGCCGCTCTCTTTACTGGTGATATTCCTGATCCTGTATATGCAGTTCAAAAATGTGACTCATTCACTGATCGTTTTTACCGGGGTTTTTGTCAGCTGGTCCGGCGGATTTATTCTGCTCTGGTTTTACGGGCAGGACTGGTTTATGAATTTTGCTTTTATGGGCATGGAGATGCGGGAATTATTTCAGATACATTCGGTCAACCTCAGTGTTGCGGTTTGGGTGGGTTTTCTGGCATTATTTGGTATCGCAACTGATGATGGCGTGATTATCAGCACTTACCTAGACCAAGTATTTGTGAATCATGAGTTGAAAAATATTGCTGACATTAGAAAATTAACAATCAAAGCAGGGAAACGCAGAATTCGTCCGGCCATGATGACCATCAGCACCACGGTCCTGGCCCTGTTGCCGGTTCTGACTTCCACCGGTCGTGGGTCGGATATTATGGTTCCCATGGCGATACCGACATTCGGGGGTATGCTCATCGGAGTGATCACCACTTTTGTGGTGCCGGTGCTGTATACGGCGAATAAGGAACGTAAATTCAAACGAAATAAATAATAAGTTTTAGCCCAGATCTTGCAGGTTTCCCAGACCTGCAAGGTCTTTGTGTGTTCCGGACAGAATACCATGCAGGTTTTTCAAATCTACAAGGAGAGTGGAATTAGCAATTTTCTTTTCTTGCAAAATTCAGGAAAACCCACTATACTTCTCAAAATGAAACATTCACAGCATAATATTAATCTCAGACTACTGCTAACAATATGTGCGCTGTTTATTGGCGCTGCATTTGTCGTAGATGGCTTTATTCCCACTTTAAGTGGATTTCTAAAATTACAGACGAGTCCTGCCCGGTTACTAAGTGATTTTATAGAAATGCAAGGGATCGGGCCGGCCTTTTTTAACGGGGCAGTTGTTGCCTTGATTGGCATCGGGCTAATCCTCATCAGTGGCGTTAAGTTTTCGGGACCAACTTTTGCCGCAGTGCTTACAATGCTGGGCTTTGGATTATTTGGCAAAACACCGGTCAATATTTTGCCCATTTTTTTGGGAGTATTTCTTGCGGCAAAAACGGCAAAAAGAGAATTTAAAGAATATCTGCTTATTGCATTGTTCGGAACCGCCCTGGGGCCGTTGGTGAGTTTTATTGCCTTTGAACTGGGCGGCGCACAATTATCATTACTCCCGGCCGTATTTCTGGGAGCCGGAGCAGGCGCGCTGACCGGGTTTATCCTTCCTGCTGTTGCGATGTCTATGCTTCATTTACATCAGGGATATAATCTTTATAATATTGGTCTGACGTGTGGTTTTATTGGTGTTTTTGCGGCTTCTTTCTTTAAAACCGGCGCATACACCTTTGCGTCCCTTCCTTTTTGGTATAGTGCATCTCACCCGGTGCTGATCTATATAATGCCAACTGTCAGTGTTCTGTTGATTCTGGTTGGAATTATACTTGATAAAAAGACTATTTTGAAAAACTGGATATCCATACAAAAACAATCCGGTCGTCTGCCGTCTGATTTTTTTGACCTTGCCAGTCTTGGATCGGGATTGTTCAATGCCGGACTGATTGGAATAATTGGCTGCATCATGGTTCTTTTGACAGGATCAAGTTTTAACGGTCCGGTTCTTGGCGGAATTCTGACCATTATTGGTTTTGGCGCTTTCGGTACTCATCCGAGGAATTCAATTCCGATAATCCTTGGCGTGATTATCAGTGCTGTGCTATTTCAGCTTCCCCTCAACAGCCCCGGCGTAATTCTGGCCATTCTTTTTTCTACCACCCTGGGACCGCTGGCAGGACAGTTTGGTGTTTTGATGGGGCTCCTGGCAGGGTTTATCCATATGATAATGGTTTCCCAAACGGGATCATGGCACGGAGCGATCAATCTGTATAATAATGGCTTTGCCGGTGGTCTGACAGCTGCTCTACTGGTAGCCATTATCCAATGGTTTAAAAGCAATACAACGATTAATCCCAATGCAATGGTTAAAAAAGCTGCCAATAAGTTTTTCTTAAAAGAGGATGAATAATGGATAAAAAAGATTTAATTCTTCATTTAATTGGTGAAATGTCTAGTTTTCTTTTAGATAAACACCCTAACCGAATGGTTATCTCTATTCATCAGGAAGAGGATGGTTTCCATTTGGCTGTGATTGATAATAATCCCCATACAGATGAAGAAGTTGCGGCAATTGAACAGGCGCTGAACAGTGAGAAAAGACCGGAACTTGCCGGATATTACGGCGCCATGACAGGCCATGATCTGTTGGGAAATGCACGGCTGGATTTACTGGGCTGGCAGATCAAACATGCTGACGTAAAAAAAACTGACCCCGGAATAAAGATAGACCTGTGGCTGGGAAGTGATCAATTTGAAGCGCATAAATTTAATATTCCGAAAAAGGAAGACTAACCGGCAGGATTTTTCGTGCATGGTCAAAAAAATACCCTGTGGCTGTCTCAAAAGTCCCGTTGCAAAAAAATGTAGAGGATAATTCCTATTGTCCTTTTCGATTTTCAAGGGTTTATCTTGATTTTTAGAATCGGTATTCATTAATTTGTTGTGATCTTATTATTTATTATGAAAGGCGATTTTATTGCGGTATAACTCAGGAATTGTAGGGTATTGTGTTGGCGTATTTAATTTTTTATACGCAATATTGTGTATATTCTGAGTTACCAACAAGGCTAAGAGAGCGCCGTGCAATAAATTAAACATGATGACTGAAAATTTT
>CAZCHS010000045.1:0-24455 GCA_964498725.1 uncultured bacterium
GGTGATCAATATGAATCCCTTTAATGACGAGAAACTGACCCTTGAGCAATTGCGCAATGACTGTCTCTGCTACATGAGTATCTGGCAAAAGCAGGTCATGGCATCGCGCCTCTTTTTGGGACACATTCACGGAAAAAATGTGCTTGAATTGACGAAATATTTTGATGTGGACAAGGATCAATATAAATCTGTGACTGCGGAATCCACAAAAGTAGCACAGATTTTTGATAAAGGAAAATCTATCTTTTTCAAGACTGGAATACCGGCGAATTATAAAGCCGATTTCAGTGAATTATCGATGTTTGATAATTTTGAAGATGCTTATATGCAATTGATGTTTGAATTAGCCTCTTTTGAAAAACAGCAGATTGACCGAATTGTTGACGGTGAAAACCTGAGCAATATCATTATTGCCGGTGGATTTATAAAGAACCAATTGTTTATCGCTTTTCTGGAAAAATTTTATCCGGACATGAGGATCAAACCGGCGGAAATTGACAACAGTACAGCATTGGGTGCGGCCCTTGTTTTTTGAGGAGGATACTTGTAGAACGACCATCTTGGTCGTTTAATAGTAGAGTCGGAGCTTCGATTATTTGATAGTAAACGAGCAGGGATGCTCGTTCTACAAATTGGTTGTCGATCTAAAAAATAAAAATGCTTCTGGGTTGCGGATCTTTGAAAATCAGGCTCAGACAGATTAATTCGTAATTTGAAGTCAACGAGATAATATGCGGAATAGACTTCCGCGATCCTGTCAAAATTAGAAAGGAATAAAAAATGAGAAAATTAACAGCATTTCTTTTAATTTCCCTTTTTCTGTATGGTGCAGAACCGATCAAACTTCACCCTGATAATCCCCATTATTTTGAATACAAGGAAAACCCTACGCTGCTGATCACCTCGGCAGAACATTACGGCGCAGTTCTGAACCTGGATTTTGATTATGAACAATATCTGGTCACAATGCACAAGGCCGGCATGAATTATACACGGATTTTTACAGGCAGTTATGTGGAACGGCCCGGTAGTTTCGGTATTGGCAATAATACCTTGTCTCCGGCGGTGGGACGCTTTCTGGCTCCCTGGGAAAGGGGTGATGAACCAGGGCTTTATGAAGGTGAAAAAAAGGTTGACCTGGGGCAATTCAATCCTGATTATTTCACACGATTGAGAAATTTTATTGCTTTGGCGGAAGAGCTTGACATTATTGTGGAAGTGACTTTTTTCTCTTCCATTTATACCGATGAGAACTGGGAGCGAAATCCCTTTAATCCGGGAAACAATATTAATATTAAACATGCTTTGGATCGTAAGAAGTCCAATACGCTTGATAATGGCGAGTTGTTGAAATATCAAAAAGAGTTGGTGGTAGAAATTGTTCAGGAATTAAAAAGTTATCCTAATGTGATTTACGAAATCCAGAATGAACCCTGGTCCGATGATTCTCAGAAGGTATTACGGACTCATCGAACATTGGATCCGCAATGTGAAAATGCCTGGTCTAAATGGTCGGATATTGCCAGTGATGCTTCCCTGGCTTGGCAGCGTGAATTGGCCCAATTGATCACAGATACAGAAGCGGACTTCGATCACCAGCATTTGATCGCACAGAATTATTGTAATTTTAAATATGCCATAAAATCGGTGGAGGAGAACATAGATGTGATGAATTTTCATTATGCCTGGCCGGAAGTGGTGACGATGAATTATGCCTGGAATCGCCCGATTAGTTTTGACGAATCGGGTTTTGCCGGTCAATCGGATACCATGTATTTGCGACAGGCCTGGCAGTTTATTTTAGCCGGTGGGGCTGTTTTCAATAATCTTGATTATTCCTTTTCTGTGGGCAATGAAGATGGCACCGGTGAGATTGATGCGCCGGGCGGTGGATCACCGAGATTAAGAATGCAATTGAAATATTTGCGGGATTTTATGACATCACTGGATTTTGTATCCATGAAGCCGGATTTAGAGGTGGTTCATCACGCACCCGGATTGGAATGGCATGGTCTTTCTGAACCGGGAAAACAGTATGCCTTTATTTTCCATGGCGATCCAGGCGGCTGGATTAAATTGAAATTGCCCTGGGGAAAATATGAGTATGAGTTTGTGTCTCCTTTTACCGGCGAAGTTTTAGAAAATGGCACTGTAAAAGGATCATTGACAGATTTTGTTAAAATGGAGTTGCCGGAATTTGAGAAGATGGTGGCGCTAAAAATTGTGAAATAAGTTTCAAACCCTGGAGGAGTTTAACCTTGTAGGTCTCAAAGACCTGCAAGGTTTGATTAAAAAGGTTTTTATTTCCACAGGGCTGAAACCTGTTGCTAATCGGAAATTGTAGAACGATTTTCCATAATCGTTTTTGATTTTTACCCGTAAGGGAAAAATCAATACAATCAGTCGTCATATTAATGCTTAGTTTTTTCTTTTCAGATTGTGATTTAATCCAATTTTTGGGATCGACCCAAAAATCGGATAAGCGAAACGGATTTTCGCTCTACAAGTCATCAACCTTTGAGAAATGGACGGTAACAAAAAATATTCTGATTTTCCGCTTGCATAATGATTTGGCATTCAATATATTATACCAGTACATAACAGTATGAGAGGGTGCGAGTGAGGGATATTACAGCATATCAGACTCTTTTCGATTATCTATATCCAAAAGAAGACCCCGAAAAATCCGATATAATTATTGGTTTTGGCAGCTTTGATCTGAAGGTGCCAGATCGGTGCGCGGAACTTTATGTACAGGGATTTGCAGATAAAATTTTATTCACCGGCGGTATTGGCGCCGGTACTGCTGACCTGGGAAAGCCCGAAGCTCAGGCTTTTCTCGATTATATTCATGACCATTTTCCACAAATTCACGATGATGATATTTTTATTGAAGACCAGTCCACCAATACCGGTGAAAATCTGGAGTTCTCCCAGCGAAAATTATTACAGCAGGAACCTCCCTTTGATTTGAGCAAAGAAGGATTAACGGCTATCCTGGTCACAACTGCTGCCCGGCAAAAACGCGCTGAACTGACCTGGCGTAAGCAATTTCCAAAAACCAGCTATGTTAATTGCCCGCCGGAAACAACTTTTGAACAAGAGACTGAATTATTTCTCAGTAAAAGGCTGGATTTGCGTCACCTGGTTCTTAAAGAAATTTATAAAATTGCATCGTATCCGAAATTGGGATACATCGCTGAGGAAAAAATTCCAGGTCCTGTTAAAAAAGCATTGAAATCAATAAATAGAGGATAAAATGAGATTTAAAAATTTTCAACGTGTTCTGCTTTTTATAATCATCTTGTTAGCGATTACAATCTTTGCTTCTGGTGGTGAAACGGGAGTCCTAAGTGTCAAAAAACCAACCGACAGTGAGGTTTATCAGCCTCTTGATCAATTGACAATACTGTCTGAAAAACCGGGACGTTTGGAATTATTTGACGGTGAAAATAATCTTTATTGCATAGAAACAATCAAAAAAGAGCAGACCATTACTCTCGGCGGCGCTTTGGGCGTCCAGAAATTGGTTTTAAAAGATAAATCCGGCAACGTGCTGGATAAGATCAACATTCCGGTGAATTGTCAAACTGAGATCAATGACAAATCAGGAAAATATAAAGATTTACTGGACATTCTTTACACATCGATGGTGATTCAATGGGAGCGCGAAGCCAATGTGGTCAAGTACGACGGTGACTATTATCATTATTTTGTCAGTTGGCTGCGGGACCATGTTCACACTTTAAAGGGCATGAAATATTTTTATCCGGAACTGAAATCCGGCATCGACCTCTACGCTGATTCCCAACGGGAAGATGGCATGATCTGGGACAATTACAAACATTACTATGATGAAACGCAGGGCAGTTACTGGGTGCAGCGGTTCCGGTATGAAGATTTTGTCAAAACAGCGCCGGAAAACAAACGACTGTTTACCCGCATTCCGGTGGAAAATGATGTGGAGTATCTTTTTATCGAAGGACTCTATTTTACCTGGAAAGCCAGCGGCGACGATCTCTGGATGATGAGTCTGCTGGATCATGCCCTAAAAGCCCTGGACTATTCCCGCACCGGCAAGTTCCGCTGGTCGGAAAAGTATGGCCTGCTGAAACGCGGCTACACTATTGATACCTGGGATTTCCAGAATGATGAAGATGCCAGAATATCCTCCGGCAAAGGCAATATTCCCGATCCCATGAAAATTACTGAAAATACCCGCTTCGGTATTATGTATGGCGACAACACCGGAATGGCTAATGCCTGCAAATTTTTAGCAGAAATGCTGGCGTATGCCGGCCGGAAAAAGGAAAGCAAGGAAGTGGCAGAATTCGGACGCAAATTACAACAACGCATTGATGAACTGGCCTGGAATGGACATTTCTATCGCCATCATGTGCCGGAAGATCCGACTGTTGAACGGGATTTTGGCGTCGATGAAAGCCAGCAGGTCTCTCTGTCCAATGCCTACACCCTGAACCGGAATATTACTCATGATCAGGCGGTAGAAATTATCAAGACTTATCAGCGGATTCGTGAGGAAATGCCGGCCGCTGCCACCGGCGAATTTTTTACCATTTATCCGCCCTTTCAAAAAGGCTTTGGCGGGCACAATTCCCTCTGGAATTATATGAATGGCGGTGTGACATCCATCGTTGCCGGGGAATTGGCACACGGCGCTTTTGTACATGGGTTTGAAGATTATGGTGTGGATATTTTGGAGCGCATGAGAAACCTGGCAAATCAAACCGACGGGTTTCTGGAATGCACCTATCGTGGTGTCATGCCTACAGAACCGGAACGGACTTTTACCACAATTAATCTGGCATCTGTGGCCAATACTGATTTTTTTGGCAAAACAGTGAAAGGCGTCAATGGCTGGACCGGAGAAGGGGAGAATGACCTCCATGAATTTCCGGTGGATCAGAAGAAATTTGAGGGAATTCTCTTTGATATCATCGATCCGGCTGAAAATAACAGGCGGGCGGTGCTGGGAATTTCCAGCAGTGACGGCTATTCTGAAAATGTCCGGCTAACTGTCAACCAAACAGGTAAATCGGTTTATCTGTTGCATTGCGCCAATAATAATTATTACGCCGGCCGTGTGACTTTGCATTACGAAGACGGAAGTCACTTTTCCGATGAAATCGGCCGGGGAAAAATTCTCAACTGGTGGTATCCCTCTACACCGGAAGCCCGAAAGCAAATGCCCAAACTGAAAGTAGCATGGCGGGGAAAAAATGCCATGTCCGACCGGGTGGGTGTCTGTGTTTACGGATTAAACAATCCAAATCCTGACAAAGAAATCAAACATATAGAATTCGAAGCCGCCCAAAATGGCACCAAATGGATGGTGCTGGGGGTGACACTTTCCGATTATCCCGTGCATTTTGTGCCCGGTATCGTCAGTGGCGGCATTCCCATGAACTGGGGCGCGGCTGCTGTGACTTATGCCCTGGTGGAAGGATTGGCCGGTGTGAAAAACGAGGGGACGGCTTTTGAGCACGCCTTGATCGCGCCGCGCTGGACAGCTGCTGATGTGGATGAGGTTTCCACAAAAATTAAACTGGAGGCATCCAATTCTTATGTCGCTTATGATTACAAATTCACTGGCGAGAATCTTACCATGCAAGTCACCGGAAATGGCAATAAACAGGATTATTCAATATTGCTACCAAAAGATAAAAAAGGTAGTGAAGTCCTGATCAATGGACAAAGTGTTGATTTTGAAATAAATAAAGTGGAAGCATCAAAATATGTGACTTTTTCCAACCGTGGAAGAGGGGTGTTTGATGTGGTTGTTAATTATTAAGGTAAAGGTTGAGGTTGAGGTTGAGTCGGAAGGACAAAGGCTGAGGTTTTTAGGGAATAAACGTAGGGAAGAGGGAAAAATGAAGAATTTAGCGAGACTTTTTGGTATTCTTGCGATTGTCGGATGCACATTGTTATTGGCGCAGACCACCGGTTATACAGACAATTTTAATGGTGAAAATAGATTTAACGCGCCGGCTGCCTACAGCTTTGAGCAAAAGGATTCGTCCCTGGTGGTGAATATTGAAAATTCTTTTTCCAGACCCTGGGAAGGTATGGAATATTTGATTGGCGAAACCATTGACATTTCAGCAAATCCGGTCATCAATTTACGAATGAAAACCGACACCCCTTTCTTGCTGAGTTTCTATATTTTTAATGCCTACTCACAAAACCTTACCCGCGATGTCAGAATTCTGTCGTCGGACACCTATGTCACTTATACAATAGATTTTACGGAAAACAACCTCGGATTACCCGCCGCGATAACAACGTTTAAATTCACACCAAACGGCAATACGCAGGATGCACTGACTGCCAGAATGGAAATTGATTATCTGAAAGCCGGGGATGCCGCACAGAAATTTACCAGTATTGGTGGTGTTATTAATCAGCAAGTGTTTAATCATTCGACAGATAATCGGTTTAATCTTGAAGACCTTGCCAATGGGTCTGAATTGGCATTGTCCGGCCGCACCGGTTTGGTAAGCGATCTGGATTTCTGGCAGCATGTGGAGATGGGATACACTGGTGTATCTTTTTCTGCCGGAAACATGGGAAGGGATACCATCGAAATTATCCATGCAGGCAATGAGGAATATGCCAACAATTCTATCCTGGTGCCGGTGGAGATCGAACCCAATTTTCCGCCATTTTTTGAACCGTTTCCATTACAGAATATCATTGCCGGTGATACCACAGCGTTTCAATTGTCCGGTATTGATGACGGCAATTCGACAGTAGATCAGGCAGTGGAAATCACTTACAATAGCCTGGATACAGTGGCGCTGCCGGATTCCATGATTTTTGTTGAAGATGGGGGAAAATTCTCAATTGCTGCACTTGCGGCTGCCGACAGCATTCCGGTGCAGATTACCCTGTATGACGGGTATACCGAAAACAATAGTTCCATGGATACAATTTATTTCAATGCATATGGAGAAATTAATCATCCGCCGGCGATGAATCGAATTACTGACCAGTTCGGATATTATAATGACGGCGAACAAAAATTTACAATTTCAGGTATTTCCGATGGTGATGACGGAAGTCAAATGTTAAGCTTCAGTGCTGTGAGTGCTGACCAAAGCATCCTGCCTGACAGCAATATTACCATAAATCACAATCAGGGCGACAGCCAGGCTGATTTTGTCTTTCTGCCTGCCGGCACTGGTAAGTGTCAGATCACAGTAGCCATTACCGATGATGGTGGTAATGAGAACAATAATGGCGACCAGTCAATTACAAAAACCTTTATGCTTGAAGTGGGTAACCTGCCGGTGAACGGGCATGCGGGACGAATGCAGGACCTGCAAAACTGGGGCATAGGCCAGAAGAGTGAGCAAACCGAATCCATCGGTAGTTTTAAAGGACGGGACAATGTGCTGAAAATCGAAATGAATTCCAAATCCTGCTGGAGCGGCGCCATGTACTTTACTCCGGAAATGGACCTGGAAAATCATCGCTATTTATCCTATGATATTTATTTTGAAAATATGTACAATGTCAATACAAATCAATCCGTTAGTTCCGGTCAAACTCACTGTTATTTTTATGATGATGGTGACGATGCCAATGAGGACCGCAATATTGAATATGCGCACAGTCAGCGAAAAACGGTCCCGTCAGGAGAATGGCAAACCGTTTTTTTTGATTTTCGCGCTGACGGCGGCATGAATAACAATAATGGCGAAGAGATCAATGTTCATCGCATTCAAAAAGTACTCATCAATTACGCCACATCTTTTGGCTGGCCTTTTCCAATGGATAATGGCAAGGTTTATATTGCCAATTTGAAAATCGGTGATGCTGTGCCGGATAGTATTGTTCCGCCGATTCCAACTGTCTGCACACTGGCGCAGCCGGCAAATCAGGTCTATTTTGAAAATACCGGCGGGCATTTGCTTGAATTGACCAATATTGGTTCCGGCCTGAAAAATGAGCATGCACCGCAAATATCACTGGCCAGCAGTGATACCTCTCTGGTTCCGGTGCCGGAAATCCTTGAATTTGCCGGCGACAGCGCCATTATTGAAATTAATCCGCGGCAGAATAAAACCGGCGAGGCCGTGATCACCGTCACTGTCAGCGCGGAAAATGCCGAAAGCAAGTCCGTCAGTTTCGACGTCACCATCATGAAAAACAACGCCACGGTGGATATTGAGATCATTCGCGACACATTGTACCAGGAAATTCATGGCTTCGGCACCTTTCAGTTCGAAGGCAAAGACAACTGGATTGACCTTTATACCAAAGACCTTGGCGCCTCCGCCATGCGGGTGGGCATTATCTCCAATCAGATCGAATGGCGCAATGACAACAATGATCCTGATGTGCTGGACCTGTCGGCCTTTGACAGAAGTGCCTTTGACTTTGAATATTATCGTGAATTAAAAGAAAAGGGAGTGGAAAATTTCATTCTCACCTCCTGGTCACCGCCGGCCTGGATGAAGCGTAATCTGGCCGTGGCCTACGCTTATGCATCAGCGCCTAAATATGAAAATACTGATAATGTGCTGGAACCCCATTATTATGATGAATTTGCCGAAAGCCTGGTGGGCGCATATAAAATGTTTCAGCAGGAAGCCGGTATTGATCTCTTCGGCATCGGGCCGCAAAACGAACCGGCGTTTTGTGAACCCTATGCCTCGGCCGTTCTTAGTCCTTATGAATACGCCCAACTGATGGCGGAAATTGGTGAACGCTTTGAAAGAGAAACTATCGATACAAAATTTTATATGCCGGAACAGGTTTTTTCCCAGCAGCATTACCCCATGAAACAGTACATTAATACATTGGCCAATGATTATTACGCCAAAAAATATGTTTCCGTCATTGCCACCCATGGCTATGATGAAACCGGTACTATCGGCGCCAACCCGGTTTGGCATGACTGGCGCATTTTATATGATCAGACGAACCGCAATTCACAAAAAGAGCTCTGGATGACAGAAACCTTTCCGGAATATGAAAACTGGAACAGCGCCTTTGATCTGGCCATGGCGCTTCATGGCGCGTTGGTTTGGGGCAATGTCAGTTGGTGGACACTCTGGAATATTGAAGGCACGCTGATTCAGGACAATAAACCCACTGCCAGTTTTTATACTTCCAAGAATTATTACAAATACATTCGTCCCGGCGCCCGGCGCGCGGAAGTGGTCACTGAAAGCAGTGATGTCATTGGTTCCGCTTACATCCATCCGGAAACAAAACAGCAGACAGTGGTGCTGATCAATCAATCATCATCGCCTGTCAGTGTCAATCTCAATGGTGATCGCCATGCTGACTTTTATGATGTTTATATAACTGCCAAAAATATGAACTTTGAATTTCGTGGTATCAGCGGTCGGAGTGATAATGTACTGCTGCCGGGAGAAAGCGTCACCACCTTGGTGGGTACCATCGATGAATCAATCATCGCGGATATTGATGATGAAAAAATACCGCAAGGATATCACCTTTATCAGAATTATCCCAATCCCTTTAATCCGGAAACGAGAATTCAATTTCAACTGCCGGAAAACCAGCGGGTGCGGATCAATATTTACAATCTGCTGGGACAAAGGGTGAAAACCCTGGTCAATCAACCCTATTCCCAGGGATTGCATACAGTGCAATGGCATGGGGACAATGATTTTGGTAAGCCGGTGGCCAGTGGCATTTATATTTACCGGCTGCGGTCAGAAAAATTTACAAAATCCTATAAATGTATTTTATTACGATGATAAATGGAACCTTCCGGAGATTTTTCAATTGATAAGCGCTAAAAAATATTAAATATTTGGATACTCAACTGATTAATTTTCAGAAGGTTTTATAAAAAATAGGTAGAAGGAATGAAACGAAGAGAATTTTTAAAAATAACCGGACTTTCAGCAGCGACAATTGCATTGAGTAGCTGTCCTTTATTCAACAGTGCGTCCAAAAAGAAAAATGTGCTGGTAATCGTTAGTGATGATCATGCCAATAAAACTATTCGCGCTTTTAGCGGTATGAAAATCAATACCCCTAATCTGGACGAAATGGCAACCCATGGCGTTTCCTTTACCAATGCCTACAGCAATGCCCCAATTTGCAGCGCTTCCCGTCAGTCATTGCTTACCGGAAAATATCCCCATGCCACCGGCGTGAACCTGTTATTTACACCCTTCAATGATACGGCAAATTATACCATTGCCGAGCATTTAAAAGCGAAGGGCTATGATACCGGCATCATCGGAAAAACCCACTGGAACAGTTGGATCTGGTGGAAATATTATGATGAGGGCGGCGGTTTTCCCGATTTCGGTTTTGACTACCAGGTGGGAAAACAAGACCATCGCGATCATCTCAAAAAGCATCCACCAGAACCGGTATCGGATTCCATCAAAACCCATGATCAGATCAAAAACCACAATACAGTGGAATATAAATGGAATTCATCCTACCTGTCGCAAAAGGAACACCTTGCTGATTCCGAAGGGAAATTTTTCAGCGACAAAGCCGTGGAATTCATGACATCCACCCGGAAAAAGCCTTTTTTTCTCTGGCTGGCCTATCACGAACCCCATGCGCCATTTAAATTTCCGGTGGAATATCGTAACAAATACAAATTAGATGATATAATATTACTAAAAGGATCACCGGAAGACGATCGTCATATTCCTGAGATTTTTCGTGGCCTCAGTGATAAGGAAAAGAAGGGTATTATCGCATCGTATATGTCATCAGTGGAATATATGGATACTTGTATCGGTCGTGTTTTCGCCGGCCTGAAAAAACATAATTTAGAGAAAGATACCTTAGTAATGTACATCAGTGATCATGGTTATCTGCTCTATGATCACAAACGTTTTGAAAAGCACACCATGTGGGAAGAATCAGTAAAAGCGCCGATTATTGTTCAGGGTTTTGAAAAAAATGTAAAAACCAATGCACTGGTGGAATTCATTGATGTGGCGCCCACTATTTGCGAAGCTGTTGGCGTAAAATCACCAAAATCCTTTCAGGGAAAAAGTATTCTCCCGATCCTGACCGGACAGACAGCTAGAGTCAAAGAATATGTTTTTTCAGAATTTCTGGAGGACAATAAGGCCATGGTGGCAACGCAGGATTGGAAATATGTTTTCACCACCGGCAAGCGTGATCTGGGACTGCAATATAAAACCGGCTACGGACCGCTGGGCGTGACAGAAAAATTATATGATCTGCGCGAGGATCCCAAAGAACATAGGGATGTTTCCCATAAGCCTGAAAATGCGCTGCAACTGGAAAAATTAAGAAACAAGATGCTGGAAATATTTATGCAAACACATCCGGATGCTGACAATTGTCCGGAAAAACTGAACACGATCGGAAAATTAATATGGTTCTGTGAACCCCGGGATGTGGGGGCAGAGCCGGGATTGCCATTACAACGAATATTTGAAAAGGACTAAAAGAAAGAGGATAGAGATGATGAAAAATTTTCAGTTTGGCTTGATTATGTTATTTACTTCAATGCTGTTTGGTGCCGGAACAGTCACCGGTATCATCACCGACGCGCAAACCGGTGATCCTTTGCCCGGCGCTAATGTTACTGTTGATAAAATTAATATTGGTGGCGCTTCCGGAGTTGATGGCACTTACATGCTTTATAATGTACCGAATGGACAAACAACAATCATTTTCCGTTATATCGGTTACCAGGAAGAAAAAATTGAAATTAATCTCAATGATGGGGAAACAAAGGTTGTTAATGTGGAAATGAAAGTTCTGGCTTTGGAAGGGCAGGAAGTGGTTGTCACCGCCCAGGCCGCCGGCCAGCGGTCTGCGATCAACCAGCAGGTATCTGCTAAATCAGTAAAAAATATTGTCTCCAGTCAGCAGATTCAGGAATTACCGGAAGCCAATGCGGCCGAAGCTGTGGGGCGTCTGCCCGGCGTCTCTTTGGAAAGAAGCGGTGGAGAAGGGACCAAAGTCATGATCAGGGGAATGGGCTCTAAATATACAAACGTCCAGGTCGATGGGGTCAGTATGACCGCCACAGGCTCCGGCGACAGAAGTTCCGACCTCAGTATGATCTCCCCTTATATGCTGGAAGGTATCGAACTGACAAAATCCATTACAGCTGACCAGGAAGCCACGGCTACCGGTGGTATTGTGAATTTCAAAATTAAAAAAGCGCCGGAAAAGCCCTCCTTCAATGTTATTGCCCAGGGCGGAATGAATAATCTGCGGAATACCTATAATGATTACAAATTATCCATTGGCGGCAGCCGCCGGTTTGTAGCCAACCTGGTGGGACTTTACGGGCAGATAGATTATGAAGAAAAGGATGCCGGTTCCCAGCAACTGGGCGGCGTTGCATTCTACCAGGAAAATGAAACCGCGCCGGTGCGAACCAATCGTATGGAACTGCGGGATATTTACCGCAATGTTGAGCGGCTTGGGGGAACGATTGTGGCGGATTTGGCCCTGCCCAATACAATTATTAAATCCTCTAATTTTTTCAGTCGCATCAACCGTGAAGAAACATCTTTTATCAATAATTACCGGTATGTGGAACAAGGGTTTGATATCTCCTATAATGATACGCCGGAGAGCTGGCTGACGGTGATCACCAATTCCCTGCAACTTGATCATCGCTGGCGTAACCTGGAAATCAATTCTGCCCTTAGTCATTCCTATTCGGAAAATATTTTGCCGGCCAGAATCAGCTCAACCAACAGTAATTCCCCGGCGAATCCCTTTAAGACCGGTCGGAAATCCAATTATAATGTTAATCTCGATCCTGAGACAATTCCGGATTCTCTGATCGTATCTTTGGATGAGGTTGTGAATTTTATGCACCTGGGCAATATTGATCATGAAGAGAGCGAAACCAATGAGCGGGACCTGGCGGGTAAATTAAATATTGCTTATAATTTTAATCTCACTGATTTGATAAACATTAAATTGAGCGCCGGTGTAAAAATTAAGCATAAAAGCAAGGAATATGACCGTATGGCGGCCTCTATGAGCGGTCAGTATTACCTTGACCTCGTCTATGAGAAGTTTGGCGATGAATTGAGCGAGCGGACAAAAAAGGCCTATCTTGCCGATGATCAGCGACTACTGCTGATTGATCTCTTTGACGAAGATTATGACGGAGGCAATTTTCTGGATGGCCGGTATGAGTTCAGTCCGGTATTTGATAAGGATGTCTTCCGCAGAATTCATGATGCTGGAATGGACACATATGATCCGAATAAAAAGAATATTTCTCTTTGGGATCTGGTTCTTTCTAATTTTATTAATACCAATTATGAAGATTATCATGGAACCGAAGACTATCAGGCGGCTTATATTATGCCGGAAATCAGTATCGGTTCAAAATTTATGGTCATTCCGGGAATCAGGTATGAAAAAAACCGGACAGAGTACACCGGATACCGGGGAAACCGTCTCGGCGTCCTGCGGGACTGGCGGCCCACTTCTATTGATACAGTGACCAAAGTCCGTGAAAATGATTTTATATTGCCTATGATCCAGACTTATTATAATCCGGTGGGCTGGTTGACCATTAAGGCCGGATTTACCCACACATTGCAACGACCAAACTACAACAATATTATGCCCGGCTGGATGATCAATAATCAGGGAAGTATCTGGAATTTGAGTAATTTTCGCCTCAAACCGGAACTCTCACAAAATTTGGATTTACAACTCTCGGTACACTCCGATAAAATCGGCCTGTTTTCTGTTGGCGTCTTTCACAAAAAGATCACCGACATGATTTTCTGGACGGGGAATACTGTTATTCAGGATACCGCTTTTTTTGAATTGCCGGGTCTCATGCATCGCCAGAAAGCAGCCTATGCTGTGAATAATCCTAATACCGCTTATAATTACGGGTACGAACTGGAATGGCAGTCCAACTTCTGGTTTTTGCCGGGATTGTTAAAAGGGCTGGTGATGAATGCTAATTACACGCGGAACAAATCGGAAGCGGAATATTTGCGGACACGAATTGAAACGAAAGCTGAATTCGATGAAAACTATAATTTGATCACTTACTATGTCCCCAATGATACAACTTTTAAAGCGCCGATGATCAATCAGCCGGACCATCTCCTGAATTTAACGATTGGTTATGATTATAAAGGATTTTCAATTCGGGGAGCCATGCGCTACAAATCCCGTATCTTCAGTAATAATAGTTGGTATGAAAAATTACGGGGTTATTCAACCGATTTCTACCGCTATGACCTCTCAATCAAACAAAAGATCACTAAGAATATGGAAGCCTTCCTCAATATCAATAATCTCACCAGGGAGTTGGAACGAAATGAAATTAATCACAACGAATACGGCACCTATATTGAGGATTATGGGCGGAGTGCGAATTTAGGATTCAGGTTTGCGCTTTAATCTTGAAAGGCAGAAGGAATGATCATGTATAAAATAAAATATTGTCTCATCCTATTATTGATTTTTATTGGCGTGTTATCAGCGCGCAGTTATGATTGGCAGGATCCGGATAAATCCGATAACGAAAGGATCGCGGCGATACTGAAGGAGTTGACCCTGGAGCAGAAAGCCACGCTGCTGATGTCCCGGGGTGATCTTGACCATCCTGCTATTCCAAAAATCAGTTTTGTAGAGTGCCTGCACGGAGTAGCGAGAAAAGGAAAAGCAACGGTTTTTCCGCAATCTATCGGATTAGCCGCAACTTTTGATACCGATTTAATGTTTCGGGTTGCCTCAGCGATTTCCGATGAGGCCCGCGCCAAACACATTGCTGCCAAAGAAATCGGCAACTATATCGGCATTAACGCGCTTTCGCCTAACATTAATATTTTTCGCGATCCCCGCTGGGGCCGGGGCCAGGAAACCTATGGTGAAGATCCTTATCTCACCAGTCAAATGGGCGTCGCTTTCGTAAAGGGATTGCAGGGAAATGATCCCCGCTATTTAAAAGTATCCGCCTGCGCCAAACATTATGCTGTCCATAGCGGTCCCGAACCTATGCGTCATGTGATTGACCCGAATCCGTCCAAAAAGGATTTATTTGAAACTTATCTGCCGGCTTTTGAAATGTTGATAAAGGAAAGCGATGTGGCAACTGTAATGGCAACATATAATAAAGTCTATGGCCGGGCTTGCTTTGCCAATGAGTATTTTTTGGTTGATATTTTACGGGATAAATGGGGCTTTGACGGCATTGTAATGTCCGACGGCGGGGCGATTAAAAATTTATATACGGTGCAGAATGCCGCTGAATCTCCAGTAGACGCCTCGGCCATGTGTTTGAACAATGGTCTGGATTACAATCTCGGTGGTACTTTTGCCGGAATTCCTGAAGCTGTTGAACGTGGGTTATTGGAAGAATCCCTGGTGGATTCAGCTTTGGCGCGCTGGCTGAAAATCCAACTGCGGCTGGGAAAATTCGATCCCCCGGGTGTCAATCCCTATGATAATATCAGTACTGAAGTAATAAATTGTGAAGCGCATCGAAAATTGGCCCGGGAAGCGGCGCAAAAATCTATTGTTTTACTTAAAAATGACAATGTGCTGCCACTGGATAAGAAGATCAAACGGCTTTATATGGTGGGGAATAATGCCATGTCAAGTTTACCCTTTATTGGCAATTATTACGGACTTAATGATAATATGCCATCGGTGCTGGAAGCAGTCATCGGAAAAGTGCATCCCGGTTCCATTGTGGAGTTCCGCCCCGGCGTAAGACTGGACCAATATAGCAAAACCCTGGCTGACTGGACCGATATCTCCCACAGGTTCGATGCCATTATTGCGGTAATGGGGATTAATTCCATGATGGAAGGGGAAGAAGGATCGGCTATTGCTTCAGCTGATGGTGGCGACCGGCTTTCCCTGCATTTACCGGGAAACCAGATGGATTACCTGCGTCAGCAGCGGTCTTATGGCGATAAGCCCATCATCGTCGTTCTTTTTGGCGGCAGTCCCATCATTGATGAGGAGTTGTATGAGTTGGCTGATGCTGTACTCTTTGCCTGGTATCCCGGGGAAGAGGGCGGCAATGCAGTGGCGGATATTATTTTCGGCGATGCTGTTCCGGCCGGGCGTCTGCCGGTGACCTTTCCGAAATCTGAAAAGGACCTGCCTAATTTTGCAGATTATACCATGGCAGGCCGGACCTATCGGTTTATGGAAAAAGAACCGTTATTTCCCTTTGGCTATGGATTGAGTTATTCTGAGTTTTCTTATGATAATTTACAGTTAAATCAGCGTATTCTTAAACCTGGTGATGCCTTATCTCTTTCTTTTGCAGTTACAAACGATGGAGAGTATGATTGTGATGAGGTGATACAACTCTATTTGACCGGTGGCGATGATGTTCCCAATTACACACTGATCGGTTTTGACAGGGTTCATATAAAATCCGGTGAAACCCAAAAAATTAAAATGACTGTAGAACCAGACCGCCTGACACGGGTGAATGAAGCCGGTGAAATTTTATCACTAAAGGGTGACTATGAAATTCAAGTGAGTGGTTCTTTGCCGGGATTTACCGGATATGCTCAGAAGGGGTTTGATATTTTAACGGAAAGATTCCGTGTAAAATAAAGGACCGGGAGATTGTTTATAATGCCAGAAGAACAAGGTTGCCTGTCAATTTTTAAGAGTTAATATATTTCATAATCCAATAGGGATTAAACAAGAACAACCATTAAGACAAGCTCTGAAAGAGTTTTACAGTTTATAACCTGAATTATTCCTTGATTGTCAGAGTAATTTCAAATAAATAAAAATTTTGCTTGATTTCTATAAAATAATTTTTAAATTGTATACAAGTACATAACAGTATATAAGGGTCAGGGGAGGTTTTTGCAATCAATATTATCCGTAAAATGTAACATCTTATTATTCCTGTCAAAAATACAGATTAATTCCAAAATTTAAAAATGTGAGGGCATGAATGTGATCAGAATTGATTCAAGCAGTAGAATTCCAAAGTACAAACAGATTGTAAAATCCGTTCAGAGTAACATTATGAACAGGGTTTATAATCAGGGGGATCAGTTACCTTCGGTTAATGCTTTGTGCGAAGAATTGAGCGTAGCACGGGATACGGTTATCAAGTCTTACAAAGAATTATCCACCATGGGAATTATCACCTCAATGCCGGGAAAAGGCTATTATGTCTCAAAGTCCACTCATGAAATTGAACATCACGTTTTCCTGCTCTTTGATCTCTTTTTACCCTATAAGAAGATCATGTATAATTCCTTTATTGATTGTATGGGAAAAAATGCTGTTGTTGACATCTATTTTCATCATTACAATCCTGAACTCTATAAAAAACTGATCCTGGAAGCAAAAGGACAATATACTGATTTTGTTATTATGCCCCTGGAAGGTGAAGAAAAATATTGTCAGTGGTTCGATCAGTATTTGGGTGATGAAAATGTTTATATTCTGGATTTAGGCTATAAACAATACGGCCAAAAATATCCTTCTGTTTGCCAGAATTTTAAAAAAGAGTGGTATGAGAGTTTTGTTAAGTTACATGATCGTATAAAAAAATATGATAAGTTTGTTCTAACTGTTTACCAGGGAGCGATCAGTGAGTTTTCAAGACCCCATGATACTGAAATGGAAGAGGGATTTCGGGAATACTGCTCCGATTACAATATCGATTATAAAGTCATGACCAAAGATGATGAGTTTGAGGTCAAAAAGAATGAGTGTTACATGGTTCCGGATGATAAAAAACTGGTTAAGACCATCAAGATGGCCCGGAGTAAAGATTTTCGGCTTGGCAAAGACATTGGTATTATCTCGCACAATGAATCGCCGATGAAAAGTGTCATTTGCAGCGACGGGGTAACAACGATATCAACAGATTTTGAAGCCATGGGGAAAAAACTGGCAGATATGATTATTAATGGAAAAAAAGAATACCTGGAAAATGATTATGTTGTATTTTTTCGCAATTCTATCTAAAAATTACAGGAAATCTCTTTGTTTCCCTGGTAAAAAACACAAATGGTTAGTTTATATACTTAATTTACTAACTAATTTTAGATTTATAGTCTTGACAGACAGTTTATTATGTTATTCTGAAAAACTAATCTAAAAGATTAAAAAAAATTAAAAAAAGAGTGAAATTTTTTCTTGCATTGTTAAAAAAAATTTATAAATTCTAGACAAGTACATAACAGTACAGAAAGGTTGAGGAGGAGTCGCCTGAATGAATAATCGTTATTACAAAACTTTTGTTAATGTATTCCCTGTATCAGAACATCTGTTGTCAATCAATATGATATGTTACAGGAGATGAATGGATAAATCGCAATTAAATATCAAAAGGCATTTTATTTATTGGATTTTCAAAAAAATAATTTTCCAAACCATGGTTTAATCTTATATAAGGATGTTTGACATAGTTACGTTTAATTTTATATACATGGCTTATTAAAAAGAAAGAAGAAGGGGAAAAAAATGAGTAAATATTCTATATTTACGGTGAAATTAATTTTATTATTGCTGGTATCGAACCTTTTGTTTGCCGCGTCAGCAATAACAGGGAAGATAACTGACAGTCAAAACGGCGATCCTCTACCCGGTGCCAATGTAACTGTTGAGGGGATTAATATTGGTAGCGCCTCCGGAATTGATGGAACTTACACACTTTATAATATTCCAGCTGGTATTAATACAGTGGTTTTTAGATATATTGGTTACAAAGAAAAGAGAGTTGATGTCGAGGTTGCAAAAGATGAAACCAAAGTTATTGATGTTGAGATGGATGTTTTGGCACTTGAAGGTCAGGAAGTTATTGTAACAGGACAGGCGGCCGGCCAACGATCAGCGATCAATCAGCAGGTGTCTGCTAAAACCGTGAAAAATATTGTTTCCAGTCAACAGATACAGGAACTCCCGGAAGCCAATGCGGCGGAAGCCGTGGGACGTCTTCCCGGTGTCTCTTTGGAACGAAGTGGCGGCGAAGGTACCAAGGTGATGATCCGTGGTATGGGCTCAAAATATACAACAGTGCAGATCGATGGTGTGAATTTAACTGCAACCGGCGAAGGAGACAGAAGTTCTGACCTCAGCATGATTTCACCTTATATGCTGGAAGGTATTGAACTGACCAAGTCCGTGATGGCCAACCAGGAAGCAACCGCAACCGGTGGTATTGTTAACTTCAAAATCCGTAAAGCGCCGGAAAAGCCTTCTTTCAATGTTATTGCCCAGGGGGGATACCATAATCTCAGAGATACTTATTCCGATCATAAGTTGTCAGTTGGCGGCAGCCACCGCTTTGTGGCCAATTTACTTGGTATTTATGCCCAGGTTGATTATGAAAACAAACTGGCCGGTTCTCAGCAATTGGGGGGTGTGAATTTTACCCAGGAAAATGAAGAAGCGCCGGTAAAAACCAATGCCATGCAATTACGGGAAATTTTTCGGAATATAAACCGGTTGGGGGGTGCACTGGTACTGGATTTTACATTACCCAATACAGTGGTGAAAACCTCTAATTTTTATAGTCGAATTAAACGAGAAGAAACCACTTATACCAATAATTATGGGTTTACAGAACAAAATTTTGGGCTGCATTATTCTGATACCCCGGAAAGCTGGCTGACTGTAATCACCAATTCTTTACAATTAGACCGCAGGTGGCGAAATTTGGAAATTAATTCAGCTTTCAGCCATTCCTATTCGGAAAACATTCTGCCGGCCAGAATTTCTTCGGAAAATAATAATTCACCGGCCAATCCTTTTCCCAAAGACCGCAAGAAAAATTATAATGTGAATATGGACCCTGAAGCAATTCCTGATTCACTGGTCATTTCCATGGATGAAGTGGTTAATTTTATGCATTTGGGCAACATCGATCATGAAGAAAGCGAAACCAATGAGCGCGACCTGGCTGGGGAATTGAATTTGTCTTATAATTTTAATATTACTGATTTAATTAAGGTACGGTTAAGTGTAGGTGCGAAAGTAAAATATAAAGAAAAGGAATATGACAGAACTGAATTACAGGCTGATAATGAAGGCGGTTCCCAGCCCTTTAGAAATTTAATTTATGAAAATTTTGAGGATGAACTCAGTCAAAGAACAAAAGAGGCCTGGAAAAAAGACAATATGCGTATCTTGCTGCCGGATTTTCTGGATGATGATTATGATGGCGGTGATTTTCTTGATGGCGCTTATAATTTTGGGAATATTTTTGATAAAGAAGATTTCAGAAAAATGCATGACCTTGTAATGGATGAGTATGATCCGGTGGCTTCCGTATCAGATATGTATGCCTTGATGCATACAAATTTTGAAAATTCTACGTTTCAGGATTATCACGGCACAGAAGATTATCAGGCGGCTTACATTATGCCGGAGATCAATATCGGCTCAAAATTCATGTTTGTGCCCGGTGTCAGGTTTGAGTCCAATAAAACCGAATATACCGGATATCGCGGTAATCGCCTGGGCGTCTTGAGAAACTGGCGGGCAACACCGGTGGATACAGTTACCAAAGTTCGTGAAAATGATTTTATTCTGCCTATGATCCAGACGTTTTGCAAACCCGTTGACTGGTTGACTTTCAAAGTCGGTTACACCCATACACTGCAGCGACCCAATTACAATAATATTATGCCGGGCTGGATGATCAATAACCAGGGGAGTATCTGGAATTTAAGTAATTTCCAATTGAAACCGGAACTTTCAAAAAATTATGATCTGCAAATATCCCTTCACAACGATAAAATCGGCTTGTTTTCCGTTGGCTTTTTCTATAAAGAAATAACTGATATGATCTTTTGGACCGGCAATACGGTTATTCAGGATACTGCTTTTTTTGAATTGCCCGGATTGATGCATCGCCAGAAAGCGGCTTACGCAACAAATAATCCCAATGACGCTTTTAATTACGGCTATGAAGTAGAATGGCAATCCAATTTTTGGTTCCTGCCGGGTATGCTGAAGAACCTGGTCATGAATGTCAATTACACCCGCAATAAATCGGAAGCGGAATATTTGCGGACAAGAATTGAAACGAAAGCAGAATTCGATGAAAACTATAATTTGATCACTTATTATGTGGCTAATGATACAACTTATAAAGCGCCGATGATCGGTCAGCCAAATCATTTGATGAATCTGACTCTGGGATATGATTACAAAGGCTTTTCCATTCGCTGGGCCATGCGCTATAAATCAAAAATATTCACCAGTAACAACTGGTATGAAAAACTGCGGGGATATTCAACGGATTTTTACCGTTATGATCTTTCTGTCAAACAGAAAATTACTAAAAAAATGGAATTTTTCCTGAATATCAACAATCTGACCGGTGAACTGGAGCGTAATGAGATTAAACACATGAACTTCGCCAGTTATATTGAAGATTATGGCAAAAGTGCGAATATGGGACTTAGAATCGCTCTGTAAATTATGGAGTAATTCTACCAAAAAAAGGAGGTGATAGGTAATTATTAAGAATAATGAAAATGAAGGGGGTAAATCAAAAACCTGAATTTAAGATCGTTTGTGAGGAAAGAGAATGTTAAGAAAAGTTAATGAAAGGAAATTAAAATGAAGAAAAGAATGTTATTGTTATCAGTAGCGGTACTTTTAGTATTCTGCGCTGGCCTTTTCGCTCAAAATGTAGAAAAAGGTGACACACTCGTCGTAAGCCCAACGGATGAAAGCGGCAATCCGCTGTTGGGCGCTTTAAATATGGCCATTCATGGCGATACAACAGAGGCAGGGGAACAGGCTCACAGTGTTTATGAATTGATCCCCAATGCTCAGTATATTTTGACAGAAGTGCTTCAGATAAATTCACCGATGACAATCTATGCCCCTGAGCCAGCGGATGATAAGAGACCGCCGGTGGTTCGCTGCGGCACGAAAGAAGATGGTAGTGCAGTTGATAATCTATGGCATATCTATGATGATGTGGCTTTTAAAAATATTTGGTTCAGTGGTGTTAATTTAGACGGAAACGGACCAATTGCCTGGATTCTTCAGACAGTACAGGTATCCGGTATTGAAATTTCTTATGACGGTTGTATAATGGAATTTCCTTATACCTGGTGGGCAAGTTTTGCTGATTGGGGTGGCATGAATGTATATAAAATCAATGACTGTATCTTTCAGTATATTGGTAACCCAACCGGAACTACCTGGAATGGTGCGATTTTTAATGGTGATGGCAGTGATTCAATTATTGTAAGAAATTCTACTTTCTTTGATTTTGGTTGTTTTGCAGTTAAGGGTGCTTATTATACAGAAATTGATCATTGTACCTTTGTAAACAGTATTGTTCATCCTATTGACAGTCACAAACACGTCAAAAGAGTTTTTACCAACAACCTCTTTATGAATTGTCATGCGTTTAGTGATGATAATGATGAAATTTCCCGGCATTTTGACCAGGAAGTTAAGGGTATTATGAATTATGCAGAAATTCAGTGGGACCCACAGGAACTGGATTCACTCTGGGGCCCCGGTGGTGTATATGGAAAAACTTATGATCCCGATGGTGATGGCGTACTGGAAGAAACGGAACAGGTATGGACATTGAAAAACAATGCCTGGTATTATACTGATCCCATCAAAGATTATTGGGACGCTTTTGATGAGGTTGTTCCTAATCCCTGGATGAACAATTATAACAAAGCAATGTTTGAAAACAAAGATGGCGATTGGTCATGGACGGTAATGTCCTATGAAAGAGATACCAATGAAGTGATTGTTGATTCCGCAGAAGTAACAGTGGAACACGGTGTATACGAATATTTTACCGAAGAAAATACCATGAATGTTGATCCCGGTATTGTTGATATGAACGAAACCGACGAGTTGCTGGCGCAGAACTGTACAAATATCAGACTTTCCCAAGCTGGTGAAGAAGTTGAAGATGTTAAATGGCACAATGTTGATAATTATTTAGCATTTGAATGGCCTTTAACTTATGATCTCTCTTACACAAACAGTACATTACAGACCGCCGGCAGAAACGGAAATCCGGTAGGATCACTGCAATGGTGGGACATTGAATATGAACCAACAGCAATTGACAATAATGTAAATATTGCTGAAGAGTTCGCTCTGGCACAAAACTATCCAAATCCATTCAACCCAACAACCACTATTAATTATCAATTGGGCCAACCTGCTAATGTAAAACTAACTGTTTATGACATTATGGGTAGAGAAGTAAAAACACTTGTTAATACAAGTAAAAACATAGGCTCCTACAATGCAGTATGGGATGCTACCAATAATCATGGCAACGCGGTATCAACCGGCGTTTATTTCTATAGACTCCAGGCCGGCGACAAAACTTTTGTTAAAAAAATGATGCTCATGAAATAGTCTATCCTCCCTTCTTATGCTCCTCTTCTGAATTCAGGGGAGGAGCATTTTTTTTATATGGACATGAGGAATATGGGGGTTGTAGCACAAGCATCCTGCTTGTGTAGCGTTTGTTAAAACCTCAAGGTGATTATTAAACGACCAGGATGGTCGTTCTACAAGGCACTTCGATTTTTGAAAGATGTGGTGAAAAAATGAAGAGTTTTATGGGGACTTCTATAAATTGATTTTAACCTGAATTATTCATGAATTTTCAAATTCTTCAAGCAAAGAGAATAAAATTAACAGTTTACCAAATACATATTAAAAAACTAATTTGGAAAATTCATAGAATGATATTCAGGTTAATCCCGATAGTTTCCAAAGGAAACGTATCGGCGCGAAGCGGGCTTTGTTCATATTTATATGAATAATGGAGGTTAAACGATTGTAGAGCGAACATCCCTGTTCGCTCAAAATATTTAGTTTTTGCAAAAATTTTTATGAAAAAACAATCGCGCGGATTTTTGAAAACCAGATTTAGACTGACCAAACTGCAATTTGACAAAGGAAACTATGTAGACTAGAATTTTGTGGTCAAGAGTGGCATGGCTATTTTACCTTCGCTTTGATATCTAACCTTCGGAAGGTTAAAATATAGTAGGCTTCAGCCCACTTCCCAAATATTAAATTTTACACAATGTATTTATTAAAAGTAAAAACAAAACATCAAACCGGAATAATTATGAAAAAAACTATTTTCCTGTTTCTTGTCTTTTTATTGATGCGTTATCCGGCTCAAAGTATCGCACAACATACCCCCTTAGAAAAATATCAGCAATTATCAGCATCAATTACATCCGGGTGGAATACCTGGGACAATCGAAGCATATTATCTCATGTATTACTACCGGAAGGGCTGGCATTTCAACTGATCATTGAAGATACTCTGAATAATAAGCATTTGCCCATTGCATTTACAGGCAACCATGTAGACGGTTCTGAAAAAGTTCGTACTCTTGCTCATACTCCTGATGGCGCCTATACCGATTTCTATCTGCAATGGCAGGACTTCGGCATGCAGGTGCAGAGTGTCGCTTTTGGCGATGATGAATTATTGATAAAAA
>CAZCHS010000046.1:0-18367 GCA_964498725.1 uncultured bacterium
TTGGTCAATTAATTATCAGGATATTCCGGGTGTTCCGGCCATGTCCTCGGGTTCTTTTTGATCTGTTCCATGATTACTTCCACCGCCTTCATCAACTGACTGTCATAACCACGGGCCATCTCATTGGGATTCAGGTCAATTTCGATATCGGGCGTCACACCTTCATTCTCAACGACCCAGTCACCCTCAGGAGAGTAAATGCGATAGTCCGGCGCGGTCAGCCCGCCGCCATCCATCAATTCGATAAACATGGAAACGCCAACCAGTCCGCCCCAGGTACGGGTGCCAATTACCGGACCCATCTTGAAATGCTGAAACTCATAGGGCAATTCATCGCCACCGGAACCGGCCTGGCGATTGGTGATCAGGGCCATGTGTGCTCTAACAGCACGGTAAGGGCTCATCTGATCGTGGGAATAACGACGTGTCCAGTAGATATGCGGTTTCTTCCGCAGACGCTGCAGAAACATAGCCGGATCGAGTCCACCGCCGTTGAATCGTCCATCAATTACAAGACCTTCTTTTTGGGATTGGGAATAAAAATATTTTGGAAATTCTGTGGCCGTGCCATTATAAGTATCCGGCATGTGAATATAACCCACTTTTCCATCAGTGGCTTCCGCCACAACACGGCGATTATGTTCCAGCCAGGCCCTGTAACGTAAGGTGCTTTCACTATGTAAGGGTTTTACAGTAATTTTTTTGGCACCCCGCATTTTTGGTGAATCATTGATCAATAGAGTCACATTTTTTCCGGCCAGATTTTCAAAATAACTGTAGATATTTTTGTCAGCATGAACATCCTTGCCATTGACTTGCAGCAAATACATACCGGCTTTAACATCAATCCCGGGACCTGCCAGCGGGGGATAGACTTCCCGGGTCCAGTCCGGCACCCGAAAGATTTTCTCAAATTGGTAGCGCTTATTTTTCGGGTCAATCTTGTAATCAGCGCCCAGCAGGCCGACATTGACATGCTGACCTTTCCGGCGACTATCACCCCCGTAAACATAAGTATGGGAAGTGTTGAGTTCTGCGATCATTTCACCGATGAGATGTCCAACATCAGTGCGGCAAGAAGCATATTCCAATAATTCCGCATATTTCTCACCCACAGCCGGCCAGTCTTGTCCGTGCATACCTGCTTCATAATAAAAATCTCTTTCCATACGCCATGCTTCCCAAAAAATTTGGCGCCATTCTTTTTTCGGATCGATTTTCATCTCCAGGCCGGAAAGATCAAGGGAATTGTCATCACCAGTATTGTCTGTCGCGATGATCCCTAGGTCTTTTCCTTTCTTGTAGAGAATGGCGCTGCCATCAGCAGAGAGCCGGTATTCGTCGATAGCTTCCAGCAGCTTTTCCTCCTCCCTGGATGCCAGGTCAAAGGCGTAAAGGTCCATGGCGCCGGTACCACGAAATTCAAACCGGTTAAAATCCCCCTCTTCGTCCTTGTTCAAATAAAATAATTTTGATTCATTGGCTGTTAAAAAGCGGTAGTTGCCACGCTCCACCGGCAAGGCCTGAATATTAAAGGGTTTAACATTAAGATCACCGGTGATTTTCTCTTCTTTTTCATTATCTGTGCAGACTTCATCGCTTTGCAAGGGTAGCAGTGAGGGAGCATCCTCTTTTAGACTGACATAATACAATCCTGTGGAATTTTTATAAACCATTTCCCATTCAAAATCACAATAAGTGGGTTTGAAACGCCGGTTTGAAGCAAAAAAGAGATAATTTCCATCAGCTGAAAAGGCTGGATGAAAATCATTGAACAGATCACCGCTTACCTGCCATACTTTTTCTTTTTTCAAAGAATAGAGATAAACACGGGTCACCAATTCCATATCTTTTTTGGAATAAGCCAACAGTTCACTATCGGGAGACCAGGCAAAATCATAGATCGGTTTTTCGTCTAATCCGATATCCACATGTTCATATTCAGCTTTATCAACCTTCGTGATTTTTTTATTATCCACATCGATAATGAAAAGACTCAGTGTCTGATCTGTGAAGGCTAGTTTTTCACCATCGGGAGACCAGTGTAAACTATGTCGATAGCCCGATTGAAAGTTGGTCAGTTTCTCGGTTTCATTGGTCTTACAATTGTATAAATAGAGTTGATATTCACCGTCTTTGTCGGAAAAATAGGCAATGCGGCTGCCATCAGGACTCCAGACCGCGTCTTTGTCCCGGGCGCCACAATTTTGGGAGATATTGCGTGTCGCCCCTTTTGCTTTTGGTACGGAAAAAATCTCACCACGGGCAACAACCAAAGCACGATTGCCACAGGGTGAAATATTGAAATCCTGAATGCGATCGGTGACTTTGACCAATGCCGGCCGGGTTTCCGGCGCATCGGACAGGATTTGGATATTCAGTTTTTGGGTCTTTGCCTTTTCAATATCATACAGATGAATTGAACCGCCCAACTCATAAACAATTTTTTTCCCACCCTCAGAAGGCATACCAACATCAAACTTTTCATGGAATGTCAGTTGTTTTCTTTCTTTTGTCACCGGATTGATAGAAAAAAGATTTAACCGGCGGTTTTCTGTTTTATCGGAACTAAAATAAATTTTATCACCAATCCACATGGGAATTCTATCTGTCCCTTCAAAACTTGTCAGTTGAACCTCTTTTTTAGTGGTATAATCATAGAGATAAATATCCTGTGCCAATCCACCGGTATACCGTTTCCAGTTTCGGTGTTCCCGGGCAACTTTATTGAAAGCGATTTTGCTGCCATCCGGCGAAAAAGAGCCCTGCACCACTTCCGGCAGAATCAATTCCTCGATTTCCAGATCATCGGGAGACACCATAAACAACCGGCTGAAACGGCTGTAACTCTTCCGGTCTGAGCGAAAGATAATTTTATTTTCGGTAGGGTGCCATCCGACCATCACATCATAACCGGGATGATATGTCAGGCGTCTGATATTGCCGCCATAGATATCCATCACATAGATATCGCTATTCCCATCAAATTCACCGGTAAAAGCAATATATTTTCCATCATTGGAAAATTTCGGGTAAGTCTCATCACCATCATTGAGGGTTAGCCGGATTGCCTCACCGCCTGACACATCGCATTTCCAAATATCATTCTGATGAGTAAAAACCACCAAATCTTCATGGATATCAGGAAATCTGAGGATTGGTTTTTCCTTTTGGGCAAATACCTGAATATTCACCAGTAGCAAAAAGGTTAAAACCAAAACAATCATTTTGCGCATCTTCTCTCTCCTTATATTATTAACTCATAGCAGGCTAATTTAAACTATTCCGTGAATATTTTAAAAAAAATTATTAACCTGAATTATTCATGAATTTTCAAATTTTTTAACCAATGTGCATAAAATTAATAGTTTACAAAAGAAACAATAAAAACTAATTTGAAAAATTCATAGAATGATATTCAGGTTAATCCCGATAGTTTCCGAAGGAAGCGTATCGGCGCGAAGCGGGCATTGTTCATATTTTTATGAATAATGCAGGTTAAATCAATCGGCCATAATAAACTATATTATTATAGAAAATAAATGTTAAAGTATTTTGACAGACCAATTAACGTCAAATATCTTTTGTGATCTAAATCACATTTATAAACAATTAACTTGTTTAAAATGGACTTATTATCTAATATTAAAAAAAACAACCAGTGTGTAGGAGGTATTATGAAGAAAAATTTTTTGTGGATCTTATGGATTGTCTCTCTCTTATTTATGGTTCAAAGCTGTTCGCTTTTTGAGGATTTGCTGGGAATTTCTGAAGATAACGATGATGAAAAAGAAGTTGCCATTGAAACAGAGGATAAGAGCGGTATTTTAATTATTACGGATGATGCCAATGTTGATGTAAAGGATTTTCAGGTCATCACCCTGACCAACATTGATGATCTTGGTGAAAATGGGGAATTTGAAGTCAAAGGAAATATTTCCGATAAAATTCAAATTCTCATATTCAAGAAGCAGAGCAAAAATCTGCCGGTGTATATCGGTCTCTTTGATCCGGTTACTAAAAAGGTTACCGCCAATGACACTACTACGGCACTGGCGCTGACCCTGCTCAATCCATATCTGGTTTATACAACGCAAACCCAGCGTCAACAGTATATTGAAGCGGTCCGGTATCACGAAAATTTTGATGACCTTTTGGCATTGCTGAACCAGGCCTATGCCAGTGACGCGGACAATGCCCTTAACTATGAGGTTAATCCCCGTATCTATCAGACTGCTGTTGTCATTATGAAAGGGGTAATGGAACAACTGGGCGGTATGGCCAAGGCAATGGGTGTGCAGGAACTTGAGCCACCATCAATCCAGGATGTTACCGGAACAAAGGTTAATTTTGTTAATCCGCGCAGAATTTATTACGCGGCTGGGATCAATGAAAACGGTAACCTCAAAGATGTTGTCACATTGGAAAAATCGGCCCCTATTACATCCTTTAACTGGGGATGGCCACCTACTTTTCACAGTTCATCAACAGAATCTGAATACGATCTTGGCAATGGAACCTTTGATATAAATATTATTAAAGGCATTGATTTCACTAAAATTTCTGATTGGGAAGACCCGGTGGGAAGAGCGACGTTATTAAATTCAGCTCAGGCCATTATTTATTTTATGGACCTGTTCACTGGTTATAACCTGATAATGGATACCGAAGACCTGAATATTTCCATTTCCAATGATCTGGCACAGTTGATGACAAGATATGTAAATGAAAACAATACGGAAGATTTTATCAAAGAATTCTGCCGGGTGATGAAAGATAACAGCGATGATATTTCAACATGGCTGCTGGATGCGGAGAGTGAAGCGGCTGAAGAATACATCGAAACCTGTGCTCTGGTGCTGGAAAATGCTGTCTTTGTTTTTAAACTCATGGGCTTTGTCAATGAAAACGGCCCCTTTTACTGGGAATTGATCAACTCTCCAACTGAAGTAATGTATCGGGTCACACAGGCCAATGGTACAATTACGGAAAAACAGGAAAATAATCCGCCGGAAGCAGAATTCACAGTTGATCCGCCGGCTGGCATTGTAACAACACAATTTAATTTTGATGCCAGCCAGAGTGTCGATGAGATCGACGGACAGACCGGACTGATGTACCGCTGGGATTTTAACAGTGACGGCACCTGGGAAGCGGATTGGTCTTCCAGCCCGACTATTACAATTGAATATACTGAAGCCGGCTCATACTTAGTCACCCTGCAGGTCAAGGACAGTGCGGGATTGATCGGGACAATAACACACCGGGTAAATGTTGGCGGTGGCGCCGGAACAGCTACTCATGTGAAACTCTTTCAGGATGCTCTGCCCTGGAGTAGTAACGCCATGATCACCATGCTGGAAAGCCTGGGATTTACCGAAGGTGGTGGTGCGAATCAATATGAAATTATTCCCTCTACAGATATGGCAACAGTATCACTTATTCCAGGTACGGATTTGGTTATCATTGCCAATGATCAGAATGATACTTTTTATGCCAATTATGCAGCCAGCCAGGTACGGTTCAATAACTTTGTTTATACCGGCGGATCACTTTTCTGGGAAGCTTGTGACCGCGGCTGGGCTTATGGCAATATGGTTGATCAGGGCGTTGTACTGCCAGGAAATATTACTCAGAATCATAATTATGACAATTATAATTATGTCACTGATCAGAACCTGCCTCTTGTTTCGGGATTACCTGATGAATTGGATCACAATTATGCCAGCCATGAAAGTTTCACCAATTTGCAGGACGGTACGACTATTTATTGTGTTGACAGCTATAGCCAACCAACCCTGGTTGAATACAACCTCGGGGGCGGCTGGGTTATCGTGACCGGACAGCCACTGGAACACCAGTATGATAATAATTATGGCGTTGCTGATGATATGAGCCAGTTACTACCCAGAATTGTTTCCTATTTTACGGGTAAGGCCTTTGGTAAACAGTTACCAAAACCCTTATCAAAATCGAATGGTCGGCCAAGTTCCGCGGAATGATCATATAAACATCTAAAAAAAAACTCCAGCTCCCGAGCTGGAGTTTTTTTATTTATTTTCGCGATAAAATAATCAGTTTTCCTCCCCAACATCAAAAATATAACCGGCACCACGCACACTTTTGATAAATTGCGGATTACGGCTGTCCTTTTCAAAATATTTCCGCAGACGGGCAATAAAATTATCAACCGTTCTCGTATTGATCACATAATTGATATTCCAAACGGTTGCCAGCAATTCCTTGCGGGAAATGATCTTTCCCCGGTTACTGATGAACAGCCGCATGACTTCGGCCTCCTTAGTGGTGAGTTGAATCTCACCATTGGCAGTTTGGGCAGTAAAATCATTGAAATTGATCTCATTCTCACCAAACCGGAATATGTTCGCCGGTTCAGCGCCACTCATTTGCAGCTGCCGTCGTAACAGGGCCTGAATTCTGGCCAGCAATTCTTCCAGAAAAAAAGGTTTTGTCAAATAATCGTCAGCACCAATTCGTAATCCTTTGACTTTGTCTTCCAGTTGCTCCTTGGCGGTGAGCATCAGGATCGGAACATTTATATTTTTTTTGCGGATAATTTCTGTTACTTCGAACCCATCCAAATAGGGCATCATGATATCCAGAATGATCAAATCAAAAGGCTGCTTTTCAAATTCAGTAACAGCCGCGCGGCCATCCGTAACCCAAACTACAGAATATCCTTCTTCTTTTAAATTAAAGACCAGCCCTTCGGCCAGTGATTGTTCATCTTCCGCCAATAAAATTCTGTTCATAATCAATCCAATAATTTATTCAAATATCTAGTTTTCTTAAATCCAAACCGGGGTAATAAAATACGAAAGCAGGTGCCGCTTTCTTTTTTCTGTTTCATAATTTTGATCTTGCCGCCATGGTATTTGAGAATTTCCCGTACCAGGAAAAGCCCAAGCCCGGTTCCCTTGACATTGGGAATATTCCGGTTTTCACCCCTGTAAAATTTGCGAAATACTTTTCGCCGCATTGGTCCGCTAATGCCGGTACCATTATCACAATAGGTTATTACCACCCATTTTTTTGTCGATTCCAGTTTAATATTTACCAGCGGGCCATCCAGGGTATATTTGACCGAATTTTCCAACAGATTTTTTAAGATATGCCGGAACGCCGTCTCATCAAAAACAATCTGTTCTTCGCCATTTAACTGGTTCTCAATCCTGGTGGCCACGGCAAAATCCTTTTGGGTTTTATCTATTACCCCGGTCAAAAACGCCGATGCATTTAATAATTTACAATTGTAAATTTGTAATTTTTGTTCCAGCCGCGTCAGCACTAAAACATTATCTATCAGGTCTTTCAATTTTTGTGTGTTTTGCGCAATATTATTCAGAAATTTCTGACGGGTTTCTTCATCCAATTTTCTCGATTTTAAAGTATCTGTGGAAATCTGCATGGAGGTTATTGGTGTTTTCAATTCATGGGTAATATTGGCAATGAATATATCATACATACGCGCCAGGTTGAACTGGATGTTCAAGAAGCGAAAAAGCATGGACATACCAGCCAATGCCAGCACCAGTAATGAAAGACCGATTATCAGCATTGCCACGGCACCGCCGTCAGGGATCTGGGCCGAGTATCGCTCGCCGATTTTCTTGAATATCACATTGTTAATTATGAATCGTGAAATCCACAATCCTGCGATTGAAAGCCAGATCACCTGGACAATGATAAAAATTACAATATAATAGGCTAAGGAATGTTTTTTACGCATTGGTCAATTCCCGGTTTTCCGATAATATATTTACGCTATTCAGTATAGCCAACAGATCCAATCCTTTTATTACATTACTTTTACAAACATAAAGTTTAAAAATTTGTATAATTAAATTAACAAATCAGATATAAGGATAAAAGGATTTTTAATTTAAAGATAAGGACTGAAAAATGATATTACCGGCTTTAAAAATAGGTGATTTAGAAGTAGAGAAGGCCATTGTACAGGGTGGCATGGGTATTGGAATTTCTTTGTCAGGATTAGCTGCTGCTGTCGCCAATGAAGGCGGCATTGGTGTTATTTCCTCGGTTGGACTGGGATTTTTAAAGGGTGAACACAATAAACGGAACTTCAACAGCAATGCGGTCTATTTACGTGATGAGATCCGCAAGGCAAAAGCCATTGCTACCCAGGGCGCCATTGGCGTCAATATTATGGTGGCAATTACTGATTTTGATGAAATGGTCAAAGCCAGTATCGAAGAAAAAGCCGATATCATATTTGCCGGCGCCGGACTGCCGCTAAAATTACCGGGACTGGTAAAAAGCATTGATCCCAATACCGATACAAAATTGGGAGTGATTGTATCTTCCGCCCGGGCTGCCGAGCTGATCTGCCGCAGTTGGATGAAAAAATACCAGGTTCTGCCTGATATCATTGTTGTGGAAGGCCCGAAAGCCGGCGGCCATCTGGGCTTTGCCCATGACCACGTCGAAAACCCGGATTATGCCCTGGAAAATATTCTGCCGCCTGTCGTAGAGACCATGCACAAAATTTCATATGAAAATAATAAATCCATTCCGGTCATTGCCGGCGGTGGCGTTTATACCGGTGAAGATATTTTCAATATTATGAACCTGGGGGCCGATGGTGTACAAATGGGAACCCGGTTTGTTGCTACGGAAGAATGTGATGCGGACCGCGCTTTCAAAGAAACCTTTGTCCGGTGCAAGAAAAAAGATATTACCCTGATCAAATCACCGGTAGGTCTGCCGGGGCGTGTCATTACCAGTGAATTTATCAGGGAAGTACAAAATGGCGTTCGCAAGCCTTTTTCCTGTCCGTGGAAATGCCTGAAAACCTGTAATTTTAAGGAAGCGCCCTATTGTATAGCCGATGCTCTGATCAATGCGCAGCAAGGGGAGATGTCCGAAGGATTTGCCTTTGCCGGCTCCAATGCTTATAAAGTTGATAGTATTATTTCCGTGTCGGAATTATTTGAAACCCTGGAGAAGGAATTCGACCGGGCGGTTTTTCAAAATTTTGCCGAGCGACCTTTAAAAGTAGAGGTGTTTTAGAAATTTTTGTAATTTTATAGAACTCTTTCAGAGTTTTTTCTGTAGGTGGACGTCGAGTCCATAGGGTGGCACCCATGGTTATTTTTGTTTAATCCCGATAGTTTCTGCTGGCACATCCGGCTTTTGACGGAAGGAAACGTATCGGCGCGAAGCGGACATTGTTCATGTTTTTATGAATAATGCAGTTAATATCAGGGTAATCTACAGCTCAATTCCAAATCTCTTTTGCAACGTATCATCATTGAGTAATTTTTCTACCCAGAACAATCCAATAATGGTTTTGGAATCAGAAATTTCACCGGTGTAAACCTTTTCCATTGCCTGCTTCAGGGGCAACCGTACCAGTTCCAGGGTTTCATCCTCGTCGGGGGTCAGATCGCTTTTATGCAGACCGGTTGCAATGTAGAGATGAATGATCTCATTACTATAGCCAACACAGGGATGGATGGGCTGCAATTCATAGATTTTATCAGTTGTATATCCGGTCTCTTCCCCCAGCTCCCGCTGAATGGTGCTGAAAGGGTCTTCCCCGGGATCGATTTTTCCCGCCGGAAGTTCCAGCATAACCTGCTGAATCGGATAGCGATACTGTTTCACCAGGAGGACGTCATGCTCATGTAAGGGAATAACCACAGCTGCACCCTGGTGTTGAATATGTTCACGAACTGATGTGTTGCCGGTCGGTAGTTTAACCTTATCTTTATAGACATGCAGCAGTTTGCCACTGAAAACCTTTTCTCCCGATAGTTTGGTTTCTTTGAATTTTTCCATTTGTTATTATCCGTATTTGTAAGGAATGGGTTATACCCATTATTCAGTTTATTTTACTTTATTCACCAGGTTCTTTGGTTTTTTACCGGACAAGGCCGCAATGATATTATCCGCCACCATTTCCGACATTTTACGGCGGGTTTCTGTAGTCGCAGATCCGATATGAGGCAACAAAACCGTATTTTTCATTTTAATTAATTCCCAATGAATATCGGGTTCCGCTTCATAAACATCCAGCCCGGCACCGGCGATTTTACCGGCTTGCAAACTATTCACCAGGGCCTGTTCATTGACAATCGGTCCACGGCCGGTATTGATCAGGAATGCGGACTTTTTCATCAGTCCTAATTCGTGTTCATCCAGTAAATGGTAAGTTCCTTCCACCAGTGGTAAATGAATGGAAACAATATCAGCATCCTTAAGCAGGTCCTCCAGACCAACCCGGGTGGCTTTGGTTTCCACTTCAAATTTGAATTTATCATGCCGGCTGCAATAGATAATATTCATGCCAAAGGCTCTGGCTCTGCGTCCGGTGGCCTGTCCGATTCGGCCGGCGCCGAGAATTCCGATGGTTTTTCCGGATAATTCCATGCCCAGCATAAGGTCCGGTGACCAACCGGTAAATTTCCCTTCGCGGCAATACTGGTCGGCCTCGATAATCCGCCGGCTCAGCGTCATAATTAAAGCCCAGGCAAGGTCAGCTGTGGCATCTGTCAGGACATCAGGTGTATTGGTGACCATGATTCCTCTTTTAGTGGCCTCGTCGACATCGATATTGTTATACCCCACGGCGTAATTGGCAATGATTTTTAATTGCGGCCCGGCAGCCTCCATCACTTCTTTATCGATTTTATCGGAAAGCAACGACGCAATGGCATCGACACCGCGTACTTTTTCCAACAATTCCGGCCGGCCCATATTGTTTGAAGATTCATTGATGATCAGTTCGTCCGTGAAATTTCGAAGACGTTCAATCCCTTGCGGCAATATTTTTCGGGTCATCAATACTTTCATCTTTCCCTCCAACTTATAAAAAACCCCATTTAAGTTGTACCAAACGGGCCGTTGATTTTTGTTTTATTATTGAATGAATCACCTCATCAAACAATTAATATCTGTTCCAAATATATAGCATTACTTAAAAACCTTTTTATAGATTTTACTGTTATCGGAATCCAGTGCGAGAATTTTTTCCTGTTGCTCTTTGGTCCCATATAATTTGAACAAGTCTGCCAGGTCTTCGGCATGGGCATCCAGAAACAGGTGAATATACCGATTGCGGTTATTGATTTTCAGTTCCTCTTCAAGATAATAGAGGGCTTTGTCGATGGTATCCGGAATATTCTCCAGGTCGCCATTGGCCTCCAGATCGATAATGGACCAATAATAAAATTTGTACTGACGAAAATACCGTAAGTCCAGATACTCATCCAGGTTGGTTTGTCTTTCTGTCCAGCCTCCTGAGTAATTGGACATCTGGGCCCGGGTGGCAATATTACGCGCTCTTTCAAAAATCGACGCACCACCCAAGGGTTCATAGGTATCCAATTCTGCGCCGATTATAAAATAAGCATAGAAGTCCAGGATCGTTGACAGTGACTTAATATCCTGGGTGTGCATCAAGGCATCGCTCTGGGAATAGTAAAATTTTAATTGTTTTTCAAATAACTGCAAGTCATTGGATTGGGTAACCGTGATTAATTGCCCGGAAAAGCTCCTCTCTGAACCGGATAAAGAGGCTTCCTGGATAAACATTGAAATGCGAATCGGCATGGCAATATTATATTTGTTGTCAATCCACTCGTAATCCTCTATATAATCTCTGATCTGCGTCTCCAGGTATTCCAGGTCTGATTTTTCCTGGGACTTTAAGCTTTGTGTTTCTATTTTGACATCGACATCAACGAACTGCGCGAACATCATTGTGGCCGCGATCAGTAATACTACACCTGTTTTATAAAATTTCATACTTCCTCCAAACCGGGTATTTTTCAATTTTTTGTTTGTAATTTATAAAACCTGATGGTAAAACAAAAATATTATGATAATGTTTCAATAAATGATTTAAGACAAAATATAATTTTAAATCTTTTCTTATTTTTAATAGATTATAAATTATGAAAACGGAGGAAGCATGAAAACCGGGTTCCATTCAATCGTTGTGTGTTTTTTAATATTTTTTCATTGTTTAATGGCAACTGAGCAGACGCCATCCTGGGTAAAAAATCCATTACCGGGAATTTATGTCGGAGTTTCCCGTGTCATGAAGAGTGAACAGGAAGCCCGCAATAATGCCGTTAAAGATGCCAAGCGCCAGATCATCGCTAACCTTGGCGGGTTGGTGGAAACAGAATTTGTTGACCGGCTGGTTGAGAGCAGCGAGGAGGGAAACTTTGCTTATACCGATTCCAAAGTAAAGATAATCGCCAAAACTATTCTTGCCATTGAAACACAGGATTTTTTTATTAAAGAAATCATTGAAAAGACCGGTTTCATGCAAAAGGAAACCAAATACCAGGCCTACGCCAAAGTTCATTTTTCCAAATCAAAACATGATCAGTTTCTCAAGGAATTGGTGGCTGAAACAACCGAATCAACCCGGCAGAAATTACAGGAACTTCGCGAAATAGCCGAATCCGGACAGGTCATCTATGCCTTAAGCGAACTGGAAAAATTACCGGAAGAATACCAAAAAGTGATGACACTGACAGGGCTGTCACCGACACAGATAAGCCGTTTAAAAAAACTGGATCAGAAAATTAATTTGCTGATTGGAAATATTCGCGGCAATCTTTACATGGAAACAAGCCGCCAAAAATACCTGGCCAAAATCAATCGAAAAATTGATGATCCGCTGACCGTCAAACTATTTTGGCAAAACAGAGAGAGGCAAATACCCTTGCAGGGCATTCCTGTGGCCTGGGAAGAAAAACCGGAAATGATGGTGGCTAATGCCATTCCTATGACCAATGAATCGGGGACGGCAACATGCCGAATTCATAAAATTCTGACCCCCAAACAATTTAGTCTGAGGGTTAATACTGAATTCCCGGACAGCTTAAACCTGGATAATTTAAATAGTACCTTTTTATTTATACCTGACAATAAAATCAGCATCCATGTAATTGAAACAATTAATAATGGTAATGAACAAAACCCCTTTCTGGAAAATCTGCTCGTCCAGAAGTTCAGCCAAAAGGATTTTAAGATTATAAACGACCAGTTTGTAGCAGATATCAAAAATGGATCCCTGCAGGACATGGCCGCAGATGATTTTCAGGAATTAATAATGAACAGTGATATGGATTTCATGATATTGGGAACTATTTCTATCGACCGCACGAACCAATACATGGAAGATATGCATTTCGCCTGGGCCAAAGCGGTTGTGAAACTCTATGACGTCTCCAATAACCAGATCATCGCCAGCATTATACATGAAGCCAAAGGCGCCGGGAATTCAGACCGCGCCGCTGGTGTAAAAGCGATACAAAAAGCCGGCGAAGAGATCAGCCGGCAACTTATTAACCAAATTCTAAATGAAGGGAATATTGACTAAATGAAAAAACCAGTCATTGGCATAACCATGGGGGATCCGGCCGGAATCGGACCGGAAATACTAATCAAGGCATTACAAAAAGAAGAAATCCGCCGTATTTGCCAACCAATCATTTTGGGTAACCCCCATATGCTCAAAACGGAGTCAATCGACAATAGTCTTAATTTGGTAGAAATCATAACTATTGACCAGGCCCATTTCAGCGAAAACAGAGTCAATATACTGGATCCGGCAAAAAAGAATTTTGGTCTGGAGGTCAAAGGCAAAATATCAGCGGACTCCGGAAGGGCGGCATTTCAGTACATCAAAACAAGCATTGAACTGGCTATGTCTAAAAAAATCGATAGCGTGGTCACCGGCCCGATCCATAAAGAGGCCATCAAAGCGGCCAATCTCGAGTTTATTGGCCATACCGAAATGTTCGCTCAATTAACCGATTCCCAAGACCCTTTGACGGTTTTTGAAGTTCATAATCTTCGCATTTTCTTTTTGAGCCGGCATGTATCCTTGCGGGAAAGCTGTGATCTGGTGACAAAAGAGCGAGTGCTGGACTATATTCAGCGGAGTATGGAAGCATTAAAAAGTCTTGGACTGGGTACCGGGACTTTTGCCGTAGCCGGACTGAATCCCCATGCCAGTGATAATGGATTATTCGGCCATGAAGAAAAGGAAGCGATCATTCCAGCCATTGAAGAGGCGAAATCCCGTGGAATGGATGTTATCGGGCCGATTGGCGCTGATTCTGTATTTCACATGGCAATGAAAAATGATTGGGATGGTGTCTTGTCACTCTATCACGACCAGGGACATATTGCCGCGAAAACATTTGATTTTGACCGGACAATCTCTCTGACATTGGGGCTGCCATTCCTGCGCACCTCAGTTGATCATGGCACCGCTTTTGACATTGCCGGCAAAGGCCTGGCGCAATCCATTAGTATGGAAGAAGCGATTAAAAAAGCGGTCAAATATTCAAAAAAATAAGTGGCCTTCTTTAATTGCTAATCATAGCAATCTTATTTTTAAAAACTAATTTTAGTTTTGTATCAACTCTGTTTCCCCTTCAGGGAAATTCCTTTATTTATACGCAATCATAGGGCTTCATTCCATTTCGCCCTGTGTTATGCTTTTTCACCGTTGGTGAAAAGAATTCCAACATTTCCCAAGCGGAGAAATTCGTCTATCTATTTTAAAAATAACATTTTGCGAATATTTTGATATTGCAGTTGTCCGTTTGTTCCATGACACTCCAATTTATAAAAATAAATGCCACTGGATCTTTCCGCCGCATTCCAATCAACCTGATAGTACCCTTCCGGTTGATAGGTATTAACCAATTGGCTGATCCTTTTACCAAGGGCATTATATATAGTTAGTTTCACTAAACTTTTTTCCTTCAGTGAATATTGGATTGAAGTTGCCGGGTTAAATGGATTGGGATAATTCCGTCCCAGGTGAAATTTTCCAGGCAGTCGATGATCATCAATGGCAGTAATGGAACCAACAGTAAAACTATCCGTTACCGAAGCTGTTGTATTACCGGTCAAGTCTCTTGCCAGAACTTGCCAATAATATTTCTTGTTGTTTTCCAGAGGTGTGGACATGACAAAATGCGTTTCGTCAATGGAATCGGCTTCAAAAACAAGTGTATCAAATATTACATCGGCACCAATCCGCATCGCATACATGACCTCATCCCAAGGATCATTGTCTGTCGATTCTTCCCATATAAAGGACAACACTTCTCCCAAACCGACAGCATCACTACCAGGAAATTTTAATGCAAAATCCGATGGCGCTTCTGCCATTAAATCTACAGCAAAAGAAAGCGTATCATAGGGTATTGACATGCCGCTGGAATCATAGGCTGTTACAGTCCAGTAGTAAATAGCATTATCTGATAGTGAATCCTCTATAGCCAAAACCGTGGTATCATGGAGACTATATGAGAGTGTATCCTGCTGAAGCGTTGCAGAAGATCCAATTGTCAATTGGTAGTCCTGAAAAGAAGGAATTCCGGTATCATTCCACTGGAAATTTGGCTGTAATGTATTCTGTCGACTGATTTGAGAAGGATTTATTAAATACGCATTATCCACAATGACTGCTCTGGGCAGAAGTAGCGTATCTTTAAAATTTTCCGAGGTTACTATTAACGAAACATCATAAACACCGGTAGAATCATAAGTATGAACAGGATTCTGCTCAACAGATTCATTGCCGTCGCCAAAATTCCATTGCCAGCTGGTAATTTCTTCTGCTCCTTTTGAAATATCTTTAAATGTTACGGATTCACCGATTTTCAAATTCCTTTTACTGATTGATAAATCAGGCTGCAGCCCGGTAAACTCCCCAAACAGTTTTATACAGGGATCGCAATATTCATCCAGACTATTGTCCCAGTTTTCACCATCAAAGCTGGTCCAGAAAAACCCCTGTGAGATTACCGGATCTCTAATTCCTTCAAGTCCTTTTTCGATAGGAATGGGATAAAGCATTCCGGATTCAGAAAGATCATAGGTCACTTTTACAAAAATATCATTTTTATCTTTTACCTCAATGACAGAATCCATTGCAACAGTATAGGCTCCTGTCAATTCAAGATTAACTCGCTGCCCACTGGTTAATAGCCCTGTTAGCTTACCATCAATAAAATCATCATAAATCTCAACATAGAGGTTACCTTGAGGAAAGTAGTTATAGGTCGATATCTGACTGAGCGTTTGATTCCATAACTCCGCTTTCATTAATACATAACCAATCGAATCAACTTCATTGCCCCAAAAATGACCAACCCCTGTTTCGTCCAGTCCGTAACTATAATTTGCAAATTTATAGTCCTTTCGTTCCGGCCAATAACATACTAAATTATTAATTGTTTTATCATAATAAGAGATATAGAAACAACCCTCTTCACCAAATTCAGTACCCCAACTATTTTTTATCAACCATGCACCATTTTTTTCGGCCTTGGTTCTTATTGTATCATTCCAACCTATTATTGTTACACCATGATTTTCGATTATATCTTCATCTTCATAATAAGTGGTATACCCATCAATAACAGTATAATTGCCACCACCAGAAATAAAACTATTATCATCATAATAAGTTGTTGCAAGAGCCCCATGGTTCATAAGATAGGTTTTCACGAGGTTAAAATAACCATTAAGTTCGTCATCATTATAACTACGCTGAGCCGGGAGTACCCGTACATTCCCCAGCCATTTAGTCGGACGAAACGCATCGGAATAATCATTATCCTCCTGATACGGATCATCAATTTCATAGACAGGACCTTTCCCATTCCGAAAATAAGAGGTCGAGATATAATAATTTCCACTGGCACAGGGCCCCCATTCCCAACTATGTCGATTTTTTAGATTATTTTCTGATAAATCCACATATTCATCATGATTTTTTAGCCAATTTGATTCAACAGATGCCATGGTGGCAAAAGCCCAGCAACTACCGCAGATCCCCTGATTTTTCACCGATGTCACATAATTGCTATCACGTAAATCATAAGCCACAGGGAGATTTGCCGGTTTTGATAATGCATTTAATTGAAATTTAGGTATGATAATGGGTGCCGGAATGACACCACCAGTGTTATCATTTGTTTTATTTTTCATATATTCAATAAAATCGGGGTTGAGTGGTGACAGTTTACCCTGTGCAAAAATAAGTGAAGCCATAAATATTAGTAGAAAAAATTGCCGTTTCAAATTATTCTCCCTTAAATAAATCATTATAAGTACATAAAATAACAGTCATTCTAATGCATGACTGCTTTAAAAAGGCAAAGACTGTTCCTAAATAATCAAAAACAGTTTTACAGAGTCTGTTTTACCTCAATGCTTATTTTATATAAAGCATTTTCTTCATTTTCGTAAAACCACCGGCTTCCATCTTATAAAAATAGACACCTGTCGGCAATTGATTACCCTGCATATCTTTCCCATGCCAGTTGATTTGATAGTGTCCGCGACTGCGATACTCATTTACCAGTGTCGTAACCGGATTTCCCAACATATCATAAATAGTAATGACAACATGCCCCGCAGTGGGAATTGCATAATTGATTTTTGTTGAGGGGTTGAATGGATTGGGATAATTCTGTTCCAGTTTGTAGTCAGAAATGATCATTTGCTCATCTTCCAGCCCCGTTTCCCTGCTCACATTAATAATCATGGTATGTACAACATAATCCATGGAGTCATCGAAAATAATTGTCAGTGTGTCTTTACCAATGCCCGCCGCGGAATTGATTACCAGGTAAATCTCATCACCATAAGTATTCAATTGTGTATTAACTATTTCCGCATTTTCAACCCTGATATCAAGGTCGGACAAGGCATTGTCCACATCTTCCACAAAATCATTGAGTTTAATGGAATCGGCTGATTCCGTCATCAGGTTCAAACTGTCGGGAAAATTGTGTAATACCGGCGCATCATTGACCGGCAATACCGAGACTGACAGCAGAAATGTCGCCGTAGAGTCATAACTATCCCGGGCTGTGATCAGCAGGTCTTCTTGTCCGAAATAATTTTCATCAGGTGTCAGAACCATATTACTGTCTGACTGGATAAAACTGAAATTTTCAGACTGAACATCAAAGCTCATTTTATCATTGGTAGGGTCCATAAAAATTTCATAGAAATTGAGACTGGAATCGGGCATATCTTCGTAAAGTACCAGGGTGTCCAGAGTCTCCACCAGCAATTGCGGCGGTGAATTGAAAACCCGTACATATTCCATCGCCACCACCGGCGAATCATTGTCCACAGTTGTGATCATTTTACTGAGATAAAAACCGGGTTGTGTAAAGCTCCTCGTTACCGAATTTTCTGTACCATCATCAATACCATCATTATTAATATCCCATATTCGATCTGTCCGCTCAGTAGTGTCGGTAAAAGTGATTTCCAATGGCGTACCGCCCTGATTTGCTGATATTGTAAAATCAACAGAGTAATCCTT
>CAZCHS010000046.1:18467-23241 GCA_964498725.1 uncultured bacterium
TGATTGTATCCGGAGTTCCAGAGAATTGAATTGATGATCTGAAAATCATTGGTTTTTTCAATATTGATGGCCGCGTATTCCGGACTTTCATACTGATTGCCAAAAATAGTGGAATTGATGATACGGGTATCATTGCCCATGACTCGAATGCTGCCCCAGGTATTGCCTTTATTATTGGCAATGATGGAATTGCGCATTTCCAGACTGCCGGAGAAACTGTTGATCCCCTGGGCCATGGTTTTCAAAGCCATGGCAGGTAAAATATTGGTGTTTTCAATTAAAACCCGGTTTAAAACCAAATCGGATTTGGAATTGAAAATCGCGGCGCCATAATTATTGGCGATCGTTACATTGTCAACGCTTGCTTTGACATCATTGATAAGGGTAAAAACATTATTGTTTTTCACATATTCTATTCGACAGTGATTGAGTTCCACTGCTGAAAATATATCCCCTTTATCCTGGGCAAAGATGCCTTTCCAGCCACCGGCTGTCAGATCATCCAGGTTGCCAAATCCAGTGGTGTCAGTAGCGGTGAATACAATCGGGTCTTCAGCTGTTCCCCTGGCGATTAATTTACCAAATACTTTCAACTGGTACATGTCCGTAAATTCCAGTCGGGTTCCCGGCATCAGCGTAAGGGTGTCAGTTTCTTCAATTGTAACATTATCAAGAACGCGGACGGTGTCCTGCAATATTCGGTTTGTTGTCAGTGTGCTACCGTAAAGCTCATCCTCGGCTATTACCTTAATAAAATCATAGTATGTTTTGGGTCTTAACTCATTTCCACTGGTGTCGGTTACTGTTAAAGTGACATCGTAGACACCATCTTCTGTGTATGTGTGAACCGGATGCTGAGCATGACTGGAATCCCCGTCACCAAATTCCCAGTGCCAAAAGTCAATTTCACCACCGGACTGGTCTTCGAAAGTGACTTCCAGAGGTTCAACACCGACCGTTGGGCTGGCGGCAAATTTGGCTGTCGCGCCTTTGGGCTCAATATCAATAATAGCGGTATTTTTGTCATTAAAATCATACTCATTTCCCTCTGGTCCTGGTGTCAGGTCAGCAACCGAAAAATAACCATTTGAATAGCCACTCCATCCCCAATTAATATGAAAATAATCTTTCTCATTATTGTAATTCCAATAACCGTCAAGAATAAAAGCATGGCCGCCAGATTCTTCTGAATAACCGGAATAATAGACAGGACTACCCTCGTACATTTCATTTTTTAATATTTCTATCCAATTGGCGGTTGAATAAGATTTTTTACTGATTTGCCTAACATCATCAGAATATCCAAAATACTCGTTAAGGACATCAGGAACGTGGCTGGAGTATGCACCGGACGCTTCTGGACCAAACTGCATTTCCACAGCAACAGCACAATGATATATTAATTGGGCCACTTCATTATTCAGTGAGTCTGCATGCCAGTCAAAATGCCGGTCCATGATGTTATCCCAAATATATGTGGTATCAAAATTCGCGTAAAGGGTACCATAATCCGCATGATTATAGCTATGTTCACCATTTCCCTGCTCCGGATACTGCCAGTAGTTCATGATCTGAGCCATGGCAATGGCGACACAACCGGCCAGGGCATTGCCACCGGGCCCGTTTTCATCTTCCGGACAATAATTGTTGTAGGGTGATTCCTGCCCCCATTTTGATGTCACAAAGGGGTTTACTTTATCTTCGGTTTTTTTATACAGGGAGGGCACCGGGTTTTTAATACTCTGCCAATACTCGATAGTTTTGCTGTTGCTGATCTTATTTTCAACAATGTACCGGATCTCCCGCTTGTAATCTTCCATGAATTTTTGCAGGGACGGATTAGTCATGTCAAAATCAAACCGGTCTGTCTCAGAAAATCCCAGCACCGGATAGGCGGCATCATTTCCCGCGACGATCACAAAACCGCCATCCTCAAAATTAAACACATAATAGGCCGGATAGCCGTCAATTGTTTCATCTTTGTAATTCCGGACAGCGCTGTCATACCCAACTGTCTGTTCATACCAGGCTGTGGCGATCGTCCGCGCCTCTTCCAAACTCACCTGCTCAGCGAATAAAAATAAAGGTAATATCAAAAATACAAATAGTCGTTTCATCTCTCTCCAATCGTATTAATATCAAAATTCTCAGGATTTTGAATATACTAAACCCTTCAAAAATATTCCATTGGTTTTTTATGTTTATGCTGGATTTATCTAATCTCCATTATTCATATAAATATGAACAATGCCCGCTTCGCGCCGATACGTTTCCTTTGGAAACTATCGGGATTAACCTGAATATCATTCCATGAATTTTCCAAATTAGTTTTTTAATATGTCTTTGGGAACCAGGGAAAAATAAGCGGTCATGGGACGGCAACGACCATTACAGACATTTACTATATATTTAAAAAAGAAAAAGGACATGGTTTGGCCCTGGAGTTTTTATCAAATTTAATTGGCGTGGTTGATATTATTGGCGTTGATAAAGATACTATTCTTCAATCACTTAAATCTGAAATGAAAGATTTCGAGGATGCCATTCAGATTAAAATCAAACAAAGCCGGCCATCTTACGACAACCGGCTTTGAAAAAAAATATTATATCAGAATATCAGACTTATTTCATGAACAGCATTTTCCTGGTCATAACTTTGTCATCGGTCTGTAATTGATAAAAATAGACACCGGAGGATACTTTCAGCCCCTGGTCATTGGTCGCATTCCATACCGAACGATAACTACCCTGGGTTTTAACACTGTTACTAAGGGTTCTAACCAGTTTTCCATTGATATCATAGATCTTCAGTGAAACCATGCTTTTGTGGGGAATGGCAAATTCAATCTGTGTGATTGGGTTGAATGGATTCGGATAATTCTGATCCAGTCTGAATTCCGTTGCCATCTGATTGTCATCATCAATCGCCGTGGTGACATTCAAAATATTGTTGATCAGCGTTTCAAATTCACTAAACTGTTCCGCTGCGATCACTTCCGGCAGGAATGCCGCATAGAGAGCCGCATAGGTGTCAGTTTTGTTACCGACGGCCATACTCTCATTACTTTCGGCGCCGGTAAATAAGGTCGTTGAGGATTCCATATCATTGGGATAAACATAATCCCCCCAATTGGTAGCGCCAAGGATACTGTACTGTAACGGGCCATAAGTTGAACCGTCAACAAAATTTCCCGTGATCGGATGATCAGCTACACCATTGAATTCAGTATCGGCAATCGATTCTGTCTGGTCATTGGCGGGATCATTGATCACACGGCCAATGCCAAAGTAATCATAGGCAAAATCCCCTTCAGCCAGGGTCACTTCTTCACCATAATTTCCGATTGTAATGTCATTGGCAAAAAACCAGTCGCAATCAAAAATCACAACATCGCCGCCATTGTCCATAAATTCACCAAATCCATAAAGATCCTCTTCCTGACCAATGGGAACCACAGTAGTACCAAAACCGGTCACAAAGATCACATCAAAGCCGGCATTGACAACTGAGCGATGCAGGCCGTTTTCTTCTTCCATGATCCAGTAAAGGGTTTTCTCATCGTCCAGCACTTCTTTGAAAAGGGAATCATTACTAAAGGTGCCTTCACGAATCACAAGGATGCTCTTGCCGGCCGGTGATTCTTTGATAGCATATTCATTATAACTGTCACTACTCCAGTTGACCAGTCCGCCATCATCAGTGGCTTTGACGACATAAAAGATTGTGTCGCCAACCGTTGCAGTTAATGTGCCTTCATATTCATCGCCATTACCGGTGGCAGCCATTTCTTCATATTGTACATCGCCATTATCGCCAATTTTGTATTGTATCTCAGCGGTGAAATTTTCACTGTCCAGATCATAGATATCGGCTCTGATGGTGGCGGTTTCTGAAAAAATATTGGAGAGTTCTGTGGCGTTTTCAATAAAGGGCGGAACCGCTTCATATTCAACAACGATGGCCATCATGTGGGCAGTATAGATTCTGGAATCGCTGTTTCCCCAGAAGTAATAGGTACCGGACGGCTGTCCCTGGCTCATTAAAGTAGACCAGGATTTGATTGGAAAATCATGACCACCGGCATCCATTATCGTGAAAGGGCCGTTGGCGTCATTGATCCGGTACCCCACGAAACAATCCAAAGAATCTCCGGAAAGTCTTGGATTTACTGCCGGATAGGCTGTTTCCATATCCAGGACATTATAGGTTGGATCCCAATATCCATTATCGTCAAACTGCTCCGCCGGAATAATGCCGGTACATTCGAGCGTGGTTGACCATGGCAGGATCGGGTCGGAACCGGGTTCCGGCGCTTCAGGATCATTATATTCCGGAAAATTGTAATAGCCGCCGCCGTCTTCATCATAGAAAATACTTGGTGCCCAGACCATGAATTCCGCTTCACCATCAGTGGATGTCTGGAGCATGATCTGCTTGATTTTTCCCGGCGCTAACAGGTTGAATTCAGAAATAACGGTGTCTCCCTGCATCTGGTGATCTCCCAGCCCGGTGGAGTAATCTCCTTCACTGGTGGGTACGGAAAAATTGTATAGAGTATCTATCACCGTAATGTTGGTTTTTTTACCCAGTGTTACATTGCCATTGGTCACTGTGCGAAGTTTATGTAAATGACGTCCTGACTTAAAAACCATTTCATTTCCGTCTTTGGAAAGTACTTCGCCTTTGTTTACTTTTCCGAAATCTTTTCCAAAACAGAATACTACTGCAACAATCAAAAGTATTGTAGCAATTTTTTTCAGCATAAAGCCTCCT
>CAZCHS010000047.1:0-17930 GCA_964498725.1 uncultured bacterium
ATCATTCTATGAATTTTCCAAATTAGTTTTTTATATGTCTCTGGTAAACTGTCAATTTTATTTGTTTTGCTTGAAGAATTTGAAAATCCATGAATAATTCAGGTTAAATCAACGCTTTTTTATTTTGTAAAATTCCTTTGTAACCCTTAGAATTAAATGCCTATCCAATAATTGTTTATCGCGATAGGATTTTTGATAAGTTTAAACTAACAGAAAAGCGAATATGAATGAAAAAGAGATCGTAACATTAGCAGTTCAGGGTGACAAAAATGCTTTTGCTGAAATCGTAAAAAAATATCAGGGAAGAATTTATAATCTTGGTTTGCGAATGACGGGGAATGAACAGGACGCTGAAGATATTTTGCAGGAAACATTTTTATCTGCATTACAGAACATTGAGAAATTTGAAATGAAGTCGGCTATTTATACATGGTTGTATCGAATAGCTGTAAATTTTGGCCTGAAACGAATACAGGCGCGAAAAAAAGAATATGGGCATGTGTCCATCGATGATCCGGATACCGAACATATCCATCATCAAAAATTGAATGACTGGCCGGAATTTTCCGCTGTGCAGATCAATGATGAACATTTTAAAGAAAAATTGAATGAAGCACTGATGGAACTACCGGATAAATACAGAACTGTTTTTGTCCTGCGGGACTTACACGAAGTCTCCACCATTGACACGGCCAGAATATTGAATATTACCGAATCAAACGCAAAAGTGAGACTGATGAGAGCAAGAAATTTTTTAAAAGACAAATTAGACGATTTGTTCAAAAGCGAGGTGAGAACATGAATGAGAAGAGAAACAAGATGTTTGACCAGGTCTGTGATTTTCTGGGTCAGGATATCGACTCTGAACCTTGCAAAATTATTCAGGAACATTTACAGGTTTGCGACAACTGTGAGATTTTCGTAGACAAGATCAAAAAGACGGTCAAAGTTTACCGGGTCACCAATGACTGTGAAAAAATACCGGACCAGGTCTCCCGCAAACTCTTTGACAAACTAAACCTGGATTTTGAATGTAAACAGGAATAATTATGATTACGAAAGATACCATTATCGAGGATTTAGTAGAAGACTATCCGGAATTGGTGGTTCCATTAAGGGAATATGGCATTGTCTGTATCGCTTGCGGTGAGCCGGTCTGGGGAACACTGGGCGAGTTAATGGATAAAAAAGAATTGAAAAATCAAGATGAAATTCTAGAAAAAATGAATCAGATAATAAAAAAATAAAGGATGATTAATATGAAAATTGAAGTACATCGCGCAAAGGATGCTACCCTTATAACAAAAGCCGATTCAAACCACTGGGTGGTCATGGATTCGGTAAAAAAGTTCGGCGGCAGTGAGGCGGCAACAAAACCCATGGAAATGGTACTGATGGCGCTGGGAGGCTGCACCTCGATGGATGTTTTGTCATTACTGAAAAAAATGCGTGTCGAGTTGGATAGTTATGACCTTGAGGTTCAGGGTGAACGGGCGGAAGAACATCCGAAGCCCTTTACCAAAATTCAACTGGATTATTATTTTAAAGGAAATGGTCTGGCAGATAAAAAAGATAAAATCGAAAAAGCCGTCAAACTTTCCCAGGAAAAATATTGTGGTGTATCAGCGATGCTGGCAAAAACCGCTGAGATCAATTATGATATTCATCTGGAATAGATAGTGCTAAAATTTGGAACTGAAAAAGTCCGGAAATATCCGGACTTTTTTTATCCTGCATTATTCATAAAAATATAAATAATTCAGGTTAAGTCCAATCGCACATTGATCTCATTAAGATAACCATTCAGTTTGTCTTTATGTTCAAAAACATTAAAACCATCGGTTTCAATAACAAGTACATGTCCTTTTTCCTGCTCTTTTTTGATCCACTTGTCATAAGAGACATTAAGCATATGCAGGTATTCGGGATCAATGGTTTTTTCATAATCCCGGGAGCGTTTTTTGATTCGCGTGATGAGGGTGTCCACACTGGCTCTCAGGTAGATGATCAGGTCCGGTTCTTTCAGATAGGAGGTCATTTCAGTAAAAAGGGAGCAATAATTCTCCCAGTCGGTTTTGTCCATATTGCCCATTTCGTGGAGATTTCTGGCGAATATTTCAACGTCTTCATATATGGTCCGATCCTGTATGGCTGAGCCCGGTTTTTCAATCATTTCCTTATGGGTTTTAAACCGGTTGGAGAGAAAGTATATCTGCAGATGGAAGCTCCAGCGCTTCATATCATGATAAAATTTATCCAGGTAGGGATTGTCGATAACAGATTCATAATAGGCTTTCCAGCCAAAATGGTCCGCGATAATATCGGTCATCGTGGTTTTACCAACGCCAATATTGCCGGCCACACCGACGAAGACTTCTTTCTTACTCAATAATTTCTCCCTCTGCATGTGAGTTAAAAACGTTTGTTATTTTAACCTTTTTCAATTGATTATTCAAATTTTTGTTGTAATTCACTTTAACATAAATAAAATTACCTGAATTGCCACCCCAACGATCTTTTTTTAATTCCTGCTCGAACAGAACCGTTAAATTACGATTTAGAAATTTAGCGATGTACTCCTTTTTTAATTGTTCACCCAGTTTTCGCAATTCAGCAGACCGCTCCTTCTTTTTAATATCCGGCACCTGCGGCTTCATTGTGGCCGCTTTCGTGCCTTCACGTTTTGAATAGCGAAAAACATGGAGATAGGAAAAATTCATTTTACAAATAAAATCCGCCATTTGTTCAAAATCTGCGTCAGTTTCACCGGGAAAACCAACAATTGCATCAGCGCCAATGCAGATGTCCGGCACTTCTGCGCGAATACGCTTCATTACAGTCGCAAATTCCGCCGGATTGTACTTGCGGTTCATCCGTTTTAATACAGGACCAGCGCCGTGCTGTAAAGGAATATGAAAATAATTACAGAGCCGGTCATTGTTTTTAACCAGTTTGATCATCTCATCAGTAATCAGGTTAGGTTCAATGGAACTCAACCGAAAACGGACAGTTGTCGTATTTATCAGTAATTGTTCTATTAATCGTGTTAAGTCAGTTTTGTCATCCTGATAAGTCCCGATATTAATTCCGGACAAGACAATCTCATTATATCCTTTTTCCTCAAGAGTAACCACCTCTTTGATAACTTCTGCGCTTTTTCGGGAACGCACACGGCCACGCAGATAGGGAATAATGCAATAGGAACAGAAATAATTGCACCCGTCCTGAATTTTCACAAAAGCGCGTGTGCGGTCGGTTTCAGCAACACCATTCCGGGAGAAAGTATAATAATCATGGGATTGCACCAATCGCGGGTCATTGACATCCGCCACCTCTGCTTTATTTTCCCAGTCATCGATATTTTCTATAAATTCTATCAGCCGTGTCTTTTCCAGATTACCAATCACAACATGGACATTGGGCAAGTTCAGCAGTTCACCTTTTTTTTCCTGGGCATAGCAGCCGGTCATAATGATCTTTCCCTGAGGAGAGACTTTATTGGCGGCTGTCACTTCGGCACGGGTCTTGGCTTCAGCCTGGGTCGTAACAGCGCAGGAATTTATAATGGTAATGTCAGCAGCCTGATGGTTTTCCACCACATCATAGCCGACACTGGCAAATTCGTGTTTTAAACTGGCTACTTCCGATTGATTCAGCCGGCAGCCCAGCACACGAAAGGATATTTTTTTTGTTTGCTTACTCATATATTTTTCGCAACAAAAGCGACAATAGGAATTGTCGCTTTTTATATTTTAAATCAGTATCCCCGGATTTATAATCCGTATTTTTATATTATTTTCTGCGGAAATTAATTCCACGCTCCACTTTATGTCAGCAATTTCGAATATTAGACTGATCGCCGATGATAAAGCGGTTGACCCGCGGACGGCTGACCACCTTTTCCATACTGACATTTTCACCAAAAATGGAATCTTCTATCCGCACATCCTGATCTTTTACAGTACAACCGGCAGATAAAATACTGAATTCCAGTTCAGACTTCTCAATATGACAATTTTTATCGATAGCTGTATAAGGCCCAATATAGCTGTTAACAATTCTTGTATTCCTGCCGATCATCACCGGACCACGAATTTTACTATTGGTAATCTCAGCGCCTTCTTCGATGATCACACGGCCATTGATCTTAGACTCCTTGCAAATGGTGCCTTTAATCTCAGTTTTAATGTTATCCAATACCAGGCGATTCGCTTCCAGCAGATCATCCGGTTTTCCAGTGTCTTTCCACCAGCCGGTAATTTCTGAAAATGTCACTTTCAGTTTTTTGTCCAGCAGGTACTGGTTGGCGTCGGAAATTTCCAGTTCCCCGCGAGCACTGGGTTTAATGGCATTGACCGCCTCAAAAATGTTCTCATCATAAATATAAATCCCGGTGACCGCGTATTCTGATTTTGGCTGCTGCGGCTTTTCTTCGATGGCGATAATTTTATCACCCTGAATTTCCGGAACCCCAAATCGTTCCGGATCAGGAACGCTGGACAGCACCAGGTGGCAATTGGATTCGCTCTTTTTAAATTCATCAACAAAGCGTTTTATTCCCCCGACAATAATATTGTCACCAAGATAAAAAACAAACGGTTCGTTGTCCAGAAAAGGTTGCGCGATCCGAATACAATCGGCCAGGCCATTGGGCGCTTCCTGAGGAATATAGGTGATGTTCAAGCCCATTCCCGAGCCATCGCCGTAGACCTTCTTGACTTCTGTTCCATCTTTATTGGTAATAATTCCGACTTCGGTAATGCCGGCTTCTTTGACATATTCCAGCGCGTAATTCAAAATCGGTTTATTGGCAATCGGAATAAGATGTTTATTCTGTGTATGCGTAATGGGTCTCAGACGTGTACCATGCCCACCGGCAGTTATTAATGCTTTCATAATTCCCTCTTTATTTTATCTCACCAATCAAATCCATATTTATAGTATCAGTAACTCTTATTTTACAAAATTCACCGGGCTGAAGTTCCCGGTCACTTTTTACCATGATGAAACAATCCACTTCCGGCGCATCCCACTGTGTCCGCCCGCGATAATGGTCATCTTCCCGGCCTTCGACCAAAACATCAATAGTTTTTCCGATTTTTGAAGCGGCAAACTCGCTGGCAATATCAAACTGGGTTTCCATCAGTTCTTCCTGGCGACGCTCCTTGACCTCAGCGGGAACATCGTCTTTCAGTTTAGCGGCAACGGTATCTTCTTCCTCGGAATAGGTAAAAACACCCAACCGCTCGAACCGCATTTCCTCAACAAAATCCAGCAAATCATTGAAATCCTCTTCTGTTTCCGTAGGGAATCCGGTTATGATTGATGTTCGAATGGCAATTCCCGGGACTTTTTCACGAACATTACTGATAATTTTTTTGACCTCTTCGCTCTTCCGGCTGCGATTCATTAACTTAAGAATTCTGTCGGATGAATGCTGGACCGGAATGTCAATATATTGACAAAGTCCGTCATATCTGTTGAACAATTCCAATAATTCCGGATTCCAAAAATCAGGATTGGTGTACATAATCCGCAGCCAGGGAAAGAAAGCCCCCTTCAGTAGTTCCTCAACCAGATCGTACAATTTCAGTTCACCATAGTTATCTGTCCCATAGCGTGTCAGATCCTGAGCTGTGAGTACGACTTCCTTAACCCCCTTCTGCTGTAGGTAGTCGGCTTCCCGTAAAACATCCTCAATTGTCCGGCTCCTTTGCGGTCCACGGATTCCCGGTATCGCACAGAAAGAGCATTGATTATCACATCCTTCAGCAATTTTCAAATAGGCTTGATAAGGTGGCGTGATCAGATCGCGAATGGTGGCCAGGTCCGGCATTGCCATTCGGTCTTTTGTCAGATATTTAATAATATCAGCCTGGGAATCGATCCCAAAAATAGCGTCCACTTCCTGTATCTCATCAGTCAATTCCTGTTTATAGCGCTCAGTCAGACATCCCGTAGCGATAACGATTTTACCATTATCCTCACTTTTCAAATTTACCGCCTCAAAAATCGTTTCAATGGATTCTTCCTTGGCATCTTTGATAAATCCACAGGTATTGATGATAATAACATCCGCGTTTTCAGTCTTATCCACCGATAGTAGACCGGCGCGATTCAGGCCGCCTTTTAAAACCTCGGAGTCAACCGTGTTTTTGGGACAGCCCAGAGATATAATAGTATAGGTTTTTGGTGTTTTATTCTGCTTCACAAGATTCCTGTAATTACAAATGGCACATGTTGGCATAAAAATCAACTCAATAATTCATCAATAAATGCCTGGGGTTCAAATTCCAAAATATCATCAATCTTTTCTCCCACGCCAAGATATTTGATCGGAATGTTGAGTTTATCATGTATTGCAAGGACAGCGCCGCCTTTGGCCGTACCATCCAGTTTCGTCAGGATCAATCCGGTGACTCCCACAGCATCCATAAATTTCTGCGCCTGGACAATGCCATTCTGTCCGATATTGGCATCAATCACCAGCCAGATTTCGTGGGGCGCGCCGGCCATGGCTTTATTAGCCACCCGTTTTACTTTTTTCAATTCCTCCATTAGATTGGATTTGGTGTGCAGACGTCCGGCAGTATCCACCAGCAGAATATCAATATCCTCCTGTGCAGCCTTTTTCACGGCATCGAAAGCAACTGCCGCCGGATCTTTGGAATCACTGGCGCCAGCGAACGCCACTTCCGCCCGTTTGGCCCAAACTTCCAATTGTTCAAAAGCCGCGGCGCGAAAAGTATCAGCGGCCGCCATCATCACGGATTTACCTTCATTTTTATATTTATTGGCTAATTTTCCGATAGTGGTTGTTTTTCCGGTGCCATTGATGCCAATAAGGAAAATAATTTTGGGCTTTACATCGTCTTTTTCCAATGCCGGTGTATGGTGGATCAGATTTTTCATTTCCTCTTTGAGAATGTCCTGTAATTTGGCGGCTTCGGATTTGTTGACTTTCCGTAATTTATCAATCAATTTTTCTGTCAGGTCCACACCCATATCGGCCGTCAGCAAGGTTTCTTCGATCTGCTCCAGCACATCTTCATCCACTTTGATAAATTTACGGATCAGCGGCAACCGGGATGCAATGCCTTTTTCTGTTTTGGCTAAGCCCAGGCTTAACTTTGATTCACCGGACTTTGCTTTTTTCTCACCGCCAGTAATTATAATAGTGATGTAAGAAATGCAATACTGGATCAGGGAAATGGTCAAAAAGGCCACGGCGGTATACAGGATCGGTTCCTTAATATTAATTGAAAAGTACATGTCCGAGTAGAGGAAGGAAATGATGACTGCCGACGTAAAAACGATTGAGACTTTGCCCATCTTATTGGCCATAGGTGATACTTTGCGGCGATTCAGCATATACATACCGAGTATGGAAATGATAAAATCACGTCCAATCAGAAAGATCAGAAACCAGAGAGGAATGATATTTTTCAGCACCATAAATATCATTACACTGAAAATGACAATCTTATCAGCCAGCGGGTCCAGCATTTTGCCAAGTTCTGTGATCTGGTTATTAATTCTTGCCAGCCAGCCATCAAGCAGGTCTGTCAGCATCGCCACCAACATGACGATCAGGGCCAATTCCATTTCTTCAATTTTTAACAGATAAATAATGGGAAACGCCAGTAATGCCCTGAATATGGAAATCATATTGGATACAGTTACTAACTTATCCGGTTCGATAGATTCATATTTTTCTCGGACTTTATTTTTCAAAATCTAACCTCGTTATTTTTTCTGAATTTCTAACCTGGTGAAATACTTTTTTCTCCTCTGGAGTAACTGAAAAAAAATATCCACCCCAATTTCAGTGCATAATTTACGATTCTTTTCCAAATCAAAAAAATTACCCTGATAAACCAAATTGCCTTTGTCCAGCACCCAAAGTTGATGACATATTCTTTTTAAAAATTCATAATCATGGGTGATAAGAACCAATGGCCGTTTTGTTTCAATTAACAGATGGCTTAAAGCATTCCTGGATTTAATATCCAAACCGATCGTTGGTTCGTCCAGAACAAGAATGTCCGGTTTACAAACAAAGGCTAAACTTAAGGCAAATTTTCGTAATTCGCCAGCACTGAGTTCATATCCTTCTTTCCTTTTTATACGGGTATAATCCACCTGAAAATATTCCAGATACTGGCTGATCTGTGTTTCCGGCGCCCGGACATGCTGATTATTTTTAGCCACCATGGCGAGGGTTTTATCAATTGTATTGCCCAGGAAAATATTCTCCGATTGCTGGGCGGAATAAAGAACATAAGGGCTTTCCGGTATCCACCTGATATTACCCGTCTGTGGTGTTAGTATTTTCGCCAGCAATTTTCCAACCGTTGTTTTACCGGAACCCGACAGGCCATAAATGCCAAGATTTTGCTGAAAATCATGCGTGGCAGTGTCTATTTTCACAGAAAAATCAGTTTGATTGGAATATTGATATATCAGATTATTGATTGTCAGTCGCATGGATATAGTAATTCCCTCATTTCCGGATTATTTTCCAGATGCTTCAAAAAATCAGTATTACTTCCCCAAAAACGGGTTTGCCCGGCTTTTAATTCCAGCAGGTAATCGGCAAAAAATAATTCATCGATTTCATGGGTTGCCCAGATAATGGTGTGGCCCCCGGCTTTTAATTGTTTTACACGGCAGTAGAATTTCTCCCGCTGCTTGTAATCCAAAAATCCGGTGGGTTCATCAAAAATCAGCAATTGGGGTTTTGATATCAGTGTCGACGCCAGGGCCAACCGCTGTTTTTCGCCACCGGACAGATACCCCGGTGATATTTTTGCTCTACCCTGAAAATCATATTCATCCAGATAAGTATTGATTATTTCTGCCATCTTTTCCTGTTTCATTCCCTGGTTTTCAAGATTGAAGGCCAGCTCTTTTTCAATACTCAACTGGATCAACTGATCATCGGGATTTTGAAAAATATATCCGATGTCGGGATTATCATAGTCAAAAATAATCTTTCCGGAATCCGGAACGAGAACACCGGCCAGCAATTTGAGCAATGTTGTTTTGCCGGCACCATTTTCCCCGATCAGAATGGTGATCGAATTTTCAGGTATTTGCCGGTTGATATTTAGGCTGAATTGCGAGCCGTAAGAATATTTTACCCTGTCTAGTATTATACTCATTTATTGTTTAAAATATGTTCAACAGTTCTGACAGCAGCCCCTTTATTACTGAGGATGACCTTTTTTGAAGCTGCCGATACAGTATTATATTTTTCTTTATCCTGCAGGAGTTCGCTCAAAATCTGCTCAAACTCTTTAGCATTCGCAACGGAAAATCCTCCCTGATACTTAACCAGTTGTTGGGATTCTCGTGAATTGTGGTAATTTGGACCGAAGATAACCGGTATGCCGGCTATGGCAGGCTCCATAACATTATGAACAGCCTTTTTAAACCCGCCTCCCACAAAGGCAAGATCAGACTGGTGATACAGTTCCGCCAGAAGGCCGATTTTATCAATCACTAGCAAGCGTCCCGTACAAGCCCCCTCCAATTCTGTGTATCGCTGTATATTAAATCCGGCTGATGCAAATTGTGATTTCACCTGATTAACATGGAAATCATCGGTTTCATGGGGTGCGATGATCAATTTTACCCGGGGGTTTTTCTGCAATAAATTCTTTAACGGAGTCGAAATAACAGCCAGATCCTGTTCCCACACACTGCCTGCACAGATGACAAAGCCACCGGTAAAAAGTTGAGGAATATTTTTTTTGCTTCTGCACTCAGCCCGCTGAATTACCTGGTCATAGCGCGGGTCTCCTAATATTTGTACATTTGTACGACCAGCCGTCAATATATCATTTAACTCCCAGGCATCTTCATCAGTTACAGCATAAATATTATCTAATGTATTGTATAATTCAGTAAAATATCCACGCACATAAAACCGCCATTTTTTGCTGGTAGAACGGATTCGCGCGGAAATCAGGTAAGTAGTAATTCCCATTTTTGCAGAAACAGAGAGCACATTTGGCCAGAGTTCATAAGTAACAAAAATAATCTTATCCGGCCGCAATTCTTTTAAAAATGTCCTGATGACAGGCCGAAAATCAAAAGGCAGGTAGATAAACAAATCAACCGCATCTATCCGGTCCGCATTTTCAAACCCACTGGGAGAAGTAAAACTAACTATTGTTAAAATATCCGGCCTTTTTTGCTTAATTCCCTGCACAACTGGTTTGACCTGTTCATACTCACCCAAAGAAGCGGAATGAAACAGGATAAGTTCCCGGTCCGGATGGGCCTTGCGTAATTTTTTGATTCTTTGCATTGTTTTGTGCCGCCCGGAAATTCCGGTTCGCATCTTATGACTAAAAACGGAAAAAAGGTAGTAAAGGACGACACCAAGGGGAACGACAATAAAATTATATAAAAATTTCCAGAAATATTTCATAGGTCTCTATCCGTAAAAAATTTGATTAAAAGTGTCAAAAATTTGCTCAGGCCTTATTTCCAGGCAATATTGTTTTTTCCGGTAACACCTGCGATCCCCTTTTTGTGAACAGGGCCGGCACCATATATTCTTTTCGATCACCCGGCTTCCATACTGAACATGTCCGGCACCGGTTTCACGTGAGGTTGGCCCTTCGATGATCAGGGCCGGTGTTCCTAATGCCTGGGCGGCATAGGTCAGGCCGGTGTCATTGCCAATCACTACGCGGGCCTGCTTCAAAATAGCCATTGACTCGATTAAACTGGTTCTACCAATGATCGGTATTATTTTTTCGGAGTTCAATTCAATGGCATTCAGGTATTGGTCCTGATTACCTCCCAGCCAGACTATTGGTAAGTTATGCGTTTTTATGATCAATTCCGAAAGTTCTTTACAACGTTTCAAATCATATCGCTTATTTTTCCAGGCGGCGATGGGTAAAAGAGTGACAAAATCGCCGGTAATCCCTTTTTCTTTTAATATATTCCGCGCAGCTGTTTCCACTGATTTTTCCAGGCAAATTTCTGTTTTCCCGGTCTCTTCGTGAATATTTAAAAGGGTCAGTGCTTTGAGATATTCGGTGATGAGATTGTAAGATTTCGGAAATAAGTTGATCCAAAAATAAAATAATAAAAATCGCCGAATACGGGGCTTGACAAAATGTCTTTTTTTCGTCTTCCATAAAAAAGCACTTAAAATCCGACTGCGAATATTATTGTGCATATCCAAAAAATAATCATACTGTTCTGCCTTTAAACGGCGGCAGATATTTATCCAACCACCAAGACCTGTTTTTTCATCGAAACCAATGATTCGAATATTATAGTTATTCGGCTCCACAATCGGCCGGAATTTTTCTTTAATTACAAAATCAATCGACGCATTGGGGTAATGGTCCCGCAATATTGAAAAAATAACGGTGAGATTGACAATATCACCGAGTGAACTTAAGCGCATGATCAATATTTTGACGGGTTTATTTGGCAATTTAATTATTTCTTGTAATATTTTGCTGAACAATTAATTGTAATTCCCGAAGGGCATCACAATCATTGAGTTTATTTAATATATCTAAGGCCTTTTTAGAAAATGACGCGATGGTCGCTTTTGTTCTTTCAAATCCCTGGTTTTTTGCTATCAGTCTTTTCAGACGATGGAAATCATTTGTCTCAAGCGCCTGAATAATAGTCTCGTTTTCATTTCCTGATTCCAGGGCAGCCAGAACCGGATAAGTCCAGACATTTTCCCTCAGGTCCTTGCCGGTTTCTTTACCGGTTATCTCTTCATCACCGAGAAAATCCAGCAGATCATCCTTTAACTGAAAAGCGATACCAAAAAGTTTTGCAAATTCCCTCATTTGTTGTTGTAATTTTTCCGCCCCCCCAGCAGTTAAAACACCGATTTCAGCGCTGGCAATGAATAAAGAAGCTGTTTTCTTTTGGATAATTTCAAAATAGGCTTCGATGGAGTAATTGTCTTCATCCCGCTGCCGCTGTTCCAAAATTTCACCCAGGCACAATTCTTCGGCAGCATGCGCGTAAACCTCAATGATTTTTGTGTTTTTTTCATGGGCCAGTAATTTTAAACTTCGGCTCAATAAATAATCGCCGGTGAGGACCGCCAGTTTATTCCCGAACTGATGATTAATGGATTTTTCACCGCGCCTTAATTTAGCCAGGTCAATAATATCATCATGAATCAGGCTGGCCGTATGCAGGGCTTCCAAAATAGTTGCACATTTAGTCGACAAGTCATTTATACCACCGGCTAATTCAGCGACAAGAAGAAGGATACGGGGACGAATCTTTTTGCCCTGAAGATTTAGCAAAAACTCCAAAATCTCAGCGATTTTTATTTCGTCATAGCTAAAATAGTCTTCAAACAATTGATGGGATTTTGCTATTTCTCGATTCAGCAAGGAGTTCAGGTTTTCCATAATTTTTTTTTATTATTTGGTACTTTCTATTTCCTCTTCCGCTTCATTTTTACGCTCTGCTATACCGGCTATAAAAATGCTTAATTCATAGAGCAAGAGCATGGGAAATCCCATCATCAACATACTGACGGGATCCGGTGGCGTAATAAAAGCTGCCAGAATGAAAGATATCGTTACAGCATATTTCCAGTATTTCCGTAAAAACTGCTTGGTAATCAGGCCCATTTTTGTCAGAATAAAAGATAAAATCGGCATCTGAAAAATTATACCGGTGGCCAAAACCAACTGAATGACAAATTTTGAATAATATGACAAGGAAAACTGGCGTTTGATCTCAGGATCACCAATGGACACCAAAAACTCCAGTGCAAAAGGGACGATAACAAAATAAGCAAAGGAAGCACCGGCCAGAAAAAACAGCGTCACAAAGATCACCAGGGCGGGTCCCCAGCGTTTTTCGCGGGCGTAAAGTCCCGGCGCCACAAAGGCCCAAAACTGATAAGCGACGACAGGAATCGCCAGGATCATTCCCATAATAAAAGCAATTTTGAATTTTAACATGAGCATTTCCTGAACCTTAAGGACCTGGACGAGCATTTTATCAACATCCTTTGACGGAAGCATTAGCGCGTCCACAAAAAAATCAGAAAACACAAAGGCGCCGATTGCAAATACAACAATCGCTATTAAAGATTTTATTATGCGCCAGCGGAGTTCTTCCAGGTGGTCCAGAAACCCCATATCATCGCTGTGTATATCTTTTTCTTTCTTTTCCATTGACTGTCCCTGTCAAAATAAACAATGGGTAATCTAAAAAAAATCCGTCAATTTTCTTAAAACAATTTTTCTTCTCAGAAATTTATTAGTAATATCTCTAAATTTTAAAAAATTTCGGAGAAATAATAATGATAATGCGATTTTTAGAATCAGCGTTTTTACTGGGAATTTTATTGATTATGCCGGCTAATTGCCAAAAAACAAGTCAGGATTCCTGGCAGGATGTTTTGAAATCACATCTGAAAACCTACCCCGAATCACAACCACAGGATATATATAAATTTGTTTACCAGGGGGTTATGGGCCCAAATCACCTGAATACCTCGAAAGAAAAAATGCAAAACTATCTGCATTCTGAATTTCAAAAAATTTCTACCGACACAAATATGCCATTAACGGAAAAAATATCCCCGCATAATCGCTACATCCGTATTAATCTAAAGCATTTCAAAGCTATTAATGGTGATATTGAAAAATTATCAACAATTCTTTATCAATCCTGTCGACCGGAAAGCCGGAAAGACCTTATGAAAGCGTTGCAACAAATCACAACTCTCATTTCAACGGAAACAGTGGCTTATAACAAATCATTGTGGAATGATTATCTGAAAGAGATTAAAGAAAAGAACTACTTTACACCCCATCACTCAAAACAATACATTGAACATTATGATCCCGCCTACCGGGTTGTCTCCAAAAGCCTTTGGGATGAAAATTATCCCTGATCTTTCAGGGAATCAAATACCTGAAGGATTTGCTGTTCCAGTGTATCAATTTCATGTTCATGAATGGCCTTCAAATCGATGATAAAATAATTTTTATGAATATATCCAATAACCGGTACACGAGATTTCCTAAAGGCTTTCGCCAAAGATTCGGCATTAATATTACTGAAAAATAATCCCATGCTGTCAAATTTTTCCGTCGGCAGCGATCCGCTACCCATTTCCACAGTTGTTTCCCGGGCCTCAATGCCAAAAAAAGATGTGATTTCCGTATCAATAGTTGCTATGATTTTTTCTGCAATTTGCTGTAGATCCCTTTGACTTCTGCTTGCCAGATATGTTTTGCCTATGGCTTTATCTTCTTGCAGAATGCTTTTTCGCAGTGTCCATTCCAAAGCCATCACAGTGAACTTATCACAGCGCAATGCGCGATAGAGTGGATTTTCATGGCATTGACGAATTAATTCTTCACGTCCCAAAATAATTCCCGATTGTGGTCCGCCCAAGAGTTTATCCCCGCTAAAACACAGTGCATCAAATCCACTGGTTATTAAATTCTCAATATTATTTGAATCCTCCGGTTGAAAATCACCACTCCCCTGATCCAAAATTACAGGAATCTTTCTGTGTTCTCCCACTTTAAGTATATCCTCATAGGAAGGACTTTTCGTAAACCCCTGGATTTTATAATTCGATGAATGAGCGATCAATATGACGGCTGTGTCAGTTGTGATGGCCTCTTTATAATCCCGTAAATGAGTCCGGTTGGTGGTGCCGATCTCCCTGATTTTGGCGCCGCTTTTGGCAATAACATCCGGCAGTCGAAAAGAACCACCGATTTCGATCAGTTCGCCCCGTGAAACTATGACTTCTTTTTTCATTGCCAGAGTATTTAGAAGCAGCAGTAAAGCCGCCGCATTGTTGTTAACTACGAGCGCGCGCTCGGCTCCCGACAAATAATGCAATAATTGTTCACAATGATCAAGACGCTCGCCCCTTTTCCCCATTGTCAGGTCAAATTCCAAATTCTGGTATCCGCAGATATTATCTTCATTTTCCTGCCAGAATTGACCACTAAAAGGCGCCCGTCCCAGCCCGGTATGCAGAATAATCCCGGTTCCGTTGATAACCCTTTGGAACCGGCCTGCCTGAATCAATGAAATCTCCTCACAAACTTGATCGTAGACCAGGGCTTCCGGATTTGTACCGGGAGAAATTTTATCTGATAAAATAGCCCGGCGGAGTGTTGTGATCTTTTTTTGAATTATCTTAATTAGTATCTGCCGGTGAATTGTATAGTTGGAAAAACGTCTCAACACTTTATCCACAGAGGGGAGTTGTTTTAGCAGTAAATGTTCTCTATTCATGAGCTTAATATTACCGGGCTTCTATTTTTGCTTTCATCAAAGCCACAGTCACAGCATAGCGAAACCGGTAAAGGGAATATGTGGCCCCTGAAATTGCATCCACTTCCTGGTAATTTTGTTCTTCAACCAATTGCCTTTCCATTTCATTATAAGCTTTCCCCGGCGCTACCCCGTTTTTTCCCATTTGCTGCGCATAAAGCTTATTCTTCTTTTTACTGAGCCCCTCTTCATTGATTTCATCGTATTCCACACGAATAATTTTGCCATCTTTAATTTCAATTTCAACCTGATGATAAAATCCAAAGGCATCCTGCGGGGATCGCCCGGTATAAACCCCGTCGGGACACCCCTCAGGAGTGACTGGAATTGAAACATTTTTTATAAAATTATTAAAAACCGAATCTATATCTGAAGGCTTGTCGGTCTCAATCATATAATGCAAGCTGATCAGGTTGGCTTTTAAATATTTATTGTCAGGATCGAATGAACTAACTTTTTCCAGATCGCTTTCTTTTTCGGAACAGGAAACAATAAAACCCAAAACCATAATAATCAAAATTTTTCTCATTTCTACATTCCTTCCTGTGTAAATTTATTATTAATAATAATAAAAAAATTGCATAGAATAAAGGTAATTACAATCGGATTCATAAATTTTTTGAGGATCGCGAATAAATTTAGTTCACACGCGGATTTTGCATTATAAAATTTTTTTTTAAGAAATATGAATTTTTAGATGGATATATTAATCTGCATTATTCATAAAAATATGAATAATGCAGGTTAAAATTAATATATCCATCCATGTATTTTATGGTTTTAATATTCTTACCAGGGGCTGAAAATCACACCGGTTTCCTGCAACCGTGATTTGATCTTCTCAGCATTTTCAGAAGATTTTAACAATACCGACAGTTTTTCATCAAATTGTAGGTCAGTGGTGATATCGTCTCCAACCCAAATCGTATCAATTTTTTCCACATCAACAACCACCTTCAGTATCTCCAGGTCTTGCTGTGACATTTCCGAAGCGGATAAGATCATGATCATACCGGAATCCAGCATGATATTGGCCACTTCCGCCAGACGACGAAAATGTTCCGCGCGTTTTTCACTGTTTTCACCATGGTTTTCCGGGGATTTGATATCAGCATCCACACCATAGAGCAAACTACCGAGACCAAGATAGTAAACCAGTTTTCCTTCTTCGAAGAGTTTCTTTTCCAATTCCATGGCCAGTTCTTTTCTTGGCGCATCCTTGGGGCCGGTAATGATCACCAGTTTGGCTTTTTGATTGTAGCGCTCTGCCCGCTGTTGCGGCATGATATCGCCGCGAATCCATTTGGTGTTCCTGATGGAAACCTTGTCACGAACCCAACTCTGTCTGTCTTCCAGGGCTTCACGAATAATACCGCCGCCACGAATTTCATAATCATCCACAATCACAAACCGGCTGAGTCCTTCAATTTCATCAGCAATATCAAAAGCGATATTATTTTTTACTTTGAGGATACATTCCGCCACATCATGGCGTTCCACACGGTCTTTCTTCACATTCAGATTCAGGTCCGACGCGTCAATAATTTTGGTAATTTCTTCGATTTTAACGGGCAATCGCACGGTTCCGATTTTCAATTTATATTCTTTTTCTTTGACAAAGGAATTTTTACCCATCCAAAACAAATTCACACGCAGGCGGGTGGAAACCTTAGGCGGATTTTCAGCGGCTTTGGTGGCAATTTCACCGCGGGTAATGTAAATCTGCTCTTCCAGTGTAAATCCGGCAGCATCACCGGCGGCAATTGATGTTTGTGGTTCTGTATTGAAAGCCTCTATGGATTTGACCTTACTCCGTTTTCCTGACGGATAAAAGACGACTTCATCACCAATTTTCAACTCACCGGTTTCCACAGTTCCGGCAATAATTCTGCGGTCATCACCAAAGCGGGTAAATTTATAAACACCCTGCACCGGCATTCTGAATTCTTTTTCTTTTTTCGGCTCTTCTTTTTCAAAATCATCGAGTACGTCAAGGACTGTAGCGCCTTTGTACCAACTCATGTTTTCTGTCAGTTTAGAAACCGAATCTCCTTCAAAACCGGATACCGGTACAAAACAGGTAGGTTCCACATTGATACTTTTCAAAAACTCTGAGTATTCTTCCACAATGTCACGGTACGTCTTTTCATCATAATCCACCAGGTCCATTTTGTTGACCAACACAGCCATCTGTTTGATCCCCAGCATGGAGATCATGTAACCATGACGGCGACTGTTTTCCTGCACCCCTTCATTGGCATCAATCACTAGCAAAGCCGCTTCCGCGCGGGAGGCTCCGGTTACCATATTTTTCAAAAATTCAATATGTCCCGGCGCGTCAATGATGATATAATCTCTTAATTTTGTTTTAAAAAAGACCCGGGCGGAATCGATGGTAATTCCCTGGGCCTGTTCATCTTTTAATGCATCCAGCAAAAAAGCAAATTCAAAGGGTTTTGAATTTCTTTTACAGTTTTCCTTCACCTGTTCCAGTTTTCCTTCAGGCAAGGAGCCGGTGTCGTGGAGCAATCGTCCAATGATAGTGCTTTTTCCATGGTCCACATGGCCGGCAATTACGATATTCATTTGTTGTCTGTCCAGACTCATTT
>CAZCHS010000047.1:18030-23146 GCA_964498725.1 uncultured bacterium
TCTTACATATATCCGTCACGACGCAAAGATTCCAGTCCGCCGCCATCTTCCTTGTCCTGTTCACGGCCGGAGCGTTCAGCGATATTGGATAATTGTCCGCTGCTCAGTTCTTCGATGATCTCATCCACATTCCGGGATTCCGATTGGATTGGAGATGTACAGGGCACGCATCCCAGCGAGCGATATCGGGTGCCATCGCCTTGATTGTAGTAAAGGGATACAGTTGGAATATTTTCCCGTTTGATATATTCCCAGATATTGAGTTCGGTCCAGTCCAGCAATGGATGGATACGAACATGCGTTCCCGGCGCGAAATCAGTCTTGAACTGGTTCCAGAATTCCGGCGGCTGGTCTGCGATGTCCCAGTCGTTTTCCTTACTTCTGGCGGAGAAATAACGTTCTTTGGAGCGGGAGCCCTCTTCATCAGAACGGGCGCCCACAATGACACCGGTATAGGCTTCGGAACTTTTATCCGGTTCATAAACACCGGTTTCCAAATTTAATATCATTCGCTCACCGCGACCGGATAGTGTATCCCGCAGCGCCTGGGTTTTTAACAAGCCACAGCAAGTGATACGATCAGCATTGCCTTCCGGATAGGTATTTTTATCGCTAAGTGCTTTTTTATTTTGGCCAACCACCATGGTCAATTTCCATTTCATCGCCAGTTTGTCCCGGTATTCAATCATTTCAGGAATTTTGTAACTGGTATCAATATGTACTAATGGAAAAGGCACATGCCCGAAAAAGGCTTTTCTTGCCAGCCATAACAATACAGTACTGTCTTTTCCGATTGACCATAACATGCCCAAATTTTTAAAATTGGCATAAGCTTCTCTGAAGATATGCACACTTTTGTTCTCTAATTGTTGTAAATGATCCATTTCTTACCTACTCTTTATTGATATATTTGTTCGCTAGCAAATAACTAACGATTTCGTCCACATTTTGATCAACACTATGCTTAAAAGTGTCAATGGTTATTTCAGGATTTTCCGGTTCCTCATAAGGAGAACCAATGCCGGTGAAGTCCTGAATTTTTCCGGCACGCGCTTTTTTGTAAAGGCCCTTAGGGTCCCGGGATTCGCAGACCTCCAGCGGCGCTTTCACATATACTTCCACAAATTTTCCTGCCGGTAAAATATCACGAACCTGTTGGCGGTCCTTCCGGAAAGGTGAAATAAAAGAAGTCAGCGTAATCATACCAGAGTCCATAAACAATTTCGCCACTTCACCAATGCGCCGAATGTTTTCCTGCCGGTCTGCCTTTGAAAAATCTAAATCTGAGTTTAAGCCGTGTCTGACATTATCACCGTCCAAAATATAAGTATGACAGTCCATTTTGAAAAGTCTTTTTTCCAGGGCCGTGGCAATGGTCGACTTTCCGCTGCCGGACAGACCGGTAAACCAGAGAACAACCCCCTGATGTCCCTGCTGTTGTTCGCGGGCTTCCAGCGTTATTTCCGTATTATGCCAGACTACATTTTTTTGCATAGTGTTTTCATTTCTTTGATTAATGCCGGGAAATCTATGTTAACTTCAGAACCGAAATATCCCAGTTTAACATTGGGCTTATTGTCGCCGTGAAAATCACTGCCGCCAGTGATCAGCATATTCAGGTCTTTGGCCATTTTGCTAAACAGTTCATTTTCTTCGTCAGTTTGACGGCTGGTAAAAGCTTCAATACCCATGACCCCCATTTTTTTCAAATGTGAAAACATTTCCCGGTATTCTTTTTCATTGTTTAATTTCAGTTGGATCGGATGGGCCAGCACGGGAATGCCACCGGCAGTACGAATCGCTTTGACCGAGTCTTCCAGGGATAGTCTTGCTTTATTGACGTAGCAGGGAGCGCTTTTATCCAGATACTTATCAAAGGCTTCCTGCTTGGTTTTCACGTACCCTTTATCCAGCATCACTGTGGCGAAATGAGGTCGTCCCACCTGTTTGCTGCCGGCCACCGCCTCAATCTCTTCCATTGTCATGGCAAAGCCGGCATCATTTAATTTCTTCACTATTTTCGGATTTCTCTGACGCCGGGCTTCCTGAACAAAATCCAGGCGTTCATTCAAACAGTCATTATCCAAATCCATAAAATAGCCACACATATGCATGGTTCCGGGGCCATATTCCACACTGATCTCCACACCGGAAATAACCATTAATCGATCACCTGCAAATTCCTGGGCGGTCTGAATGCCACCGATATTATCGTGATCCGTAATGGCTATTGCCTTGAAGCCTTCATCAATGGCTTTTTGCACCAGTTCTTCCGGTGAAAAAGTCCCGTCCGAGACTGTTGTATGAGTATGTAAATCATAGTGTTGTTTCATCATAATCCTGTTTATTTTTTACTTCTCAGCAGTAATGGATGGGATTTTTCCCGGTCCATACCTACCGGTTTTGCATGCCGAATATCATGGGCAATTTTCACAGAGGTGTAAGCATCTTTAATTCCATAGCCATTACCATTCAAAATACCCTGGTAAACCACAGTATGCAAATCGGTAAATCCGCCGCTGAATTCGATCTCTTCCCCTTCTACCTGTATAGAGCGATAGGTTGGTTTTCCGGCGTCCACAGCCTGTTGCGGCAGATCATTTTTATCCAGGGAGAGAAACCAGCGCACATTGGCGTTTTCCAGTTCCAGAAAACCGCCGGCCTTTTTCTCTTCCAGCACATGCACGTCATTGGTTTGTACATCGCCAAAAATCCAGGTGAGCATATCAAAAAAATGAATGCCGATATTGGTAGCGACACCACCGGATTTCTGATTACTGCCTTTCCAGGAGTAATAATACCATTTTCCACGGGAAGTTATATAAGTCAGATCAATATCATACTTGTCTTTTTTATTACTGTTCAATACCTTTTCACGCAATTTCATAATGCTGGGATGCACACGTAACTGGAGAATATTATAGATTTTGTTTTGGGTTTCCTCTTCAATTTCCGCCAGGCCGTCAATATTCCACGGATTCAAAACCAAAGGTTTTTCACAAATCGCGTCCGCGCCCACACGCAGAGCGAAGCGAATATGGGCGTCATGGAGATAATTGGGCGAACAAATGGAGACATAATCCACGGCCGCTTTGTCACTTTTGCGTCTCAGTTTTTCGATATGGCGGTCAAAGCGCTCAAATTCTTTGAAATAATCCACTTCATAAAAGTAGCGGTCAAGAATGCCGACGGAATCAAAGGGGTCAGTGGCTGCCACTAAACTGTTATCCGTATCTTTGATCGCTTTTAAATGCCGGGGGGCGATATAGCCGCCCACTCCAATAATTGCAAAATTCTTCATTAATTATCCTGTTTTTGTCTTAGTTTGTTCTCATTAATTTCTTCATATTTTAAATTGCACCGGGGGCAGGTTACTTCTTTATCGAATTCCGGCAAGATCTCGCCGCATTCACAGGCCCAGCCTTTCCGTTTCGCCGGCACACCCACCATGAGGGCGAAATCCGGTACATCCTTCGTCACCACAGCGCCGGCTGCAATAAAAGCATGCCGTCCGATGGTATTGCCGCAAACAATGGTAGAATTAGCGCCCATTGAGGTGCCTTCTTTCACCAGGGTTTTGTGGTAAAATTCCGAGCCTGACTGTGGGTATTTACATCGGGGGTCAATCACATTGGTGAAAACCATGGAAGGCCCGCAAAAGACATAATTTTCCAGTTCCACACCTTCGTAAATGGAAACATTGTTCTGGACTTTCACAAAATTCCCGATCTTGACATTATTGCCCACATTGACATTCTGACCAAAGACACACTTTTTTCCGATCTTCGCGCCGGTTTGAATATGGGTAAAGTGCCAGACCTTGGTGCCGTCACCGATTTCCACATTGTCATCGACATAACTGCTTTCATGGACAAAATATTTTTTATCACTCATAGCATCACCGATTATTTATAAAATTCTTCTAATTTTTTAATAACATATTCCTGCATCTCTTTTTTCAATTCCGGATAGATGGGAATAGCAAGGGTGTGTTTCGCCGCATATTCGGAATGCGGGAATTGCCCCCTTTTATATCCTAAATATTGAAAACATTCCTGCTCATGAAAAGGCACCGGGTAATAGACTTCATTGCCGATATTGGCTTCTTTCAAAAAGGCGCGCAAGTCATCCCGCTGATCATCTACCGACAGAATATATTGATTGTAGATGTGATGTTCCCGTCCATAGACCGGTTTTGGTTTGGTAATGCTGTCAATTATCAGATTTTCATCATAATAGCCCGCATTCTTGCGTCGGGCACGATGCCAATCTTCCAGGTATTGCAATTTCACTGACAGCACTGCCGCCTGAATCGCGTCAAGACGAAAGTTGCCGCCGATCAGGGCGTGATAATATTTCGGTGCAGAGCCATGATTGCGCAGTTTCACCAATTTATTATAAAGCGCCTCATCATTGGTTACCACCATGCCGCCATCGCCAATTCCGCCAAGATTTTTACTGGGAAAAAAGGAAAAGCAGCCCATTGTACCGATGGAGCCGGCTTTCTGAAGTCCCTTTTCTGACGGATAAGTGGAACCAATCGCCTGGGCGCCATCTTCGATAACCGGGATATTATATTGATTTGCAATGGCCATAATGCCATCCATATCAGCGCACTGTCCGTAAAGATGAACAGGAATAATGGCTTTGACCTGATCGATTTTATCGGGATTATTTTCAAACCACTGCTTGAGTAATTTCGGATCAAGATTATAGGTTTTGGGGTCAATATCCACAAATACCGGAGTAGCACCAAGCCGCGCCACTGTTCCGGCGGTGGCGAAAAAAGAATAGGGTGTTGTGATTACAATATCACCTTGATTAATATCCAATGCCATCAGGGAAATCAACAAGGCATCAGTTCCTGAGGAAACACCCACACCATATTGACAGTCGGCATAGTCTGCTACGGCCTTTTCCAGTTCCTTAACCTTTGGCCCCATGATATAGCGGGTGGATTCCACGACCTCTTCAATAGCATCATACATTTCGCCCCGGATTGTCTCCAGTTGCGCTTTTAAATCCAATAGTGGTACCTGCATTAAAATCCCTTTCATTTATTAAGCCGTAATCTAATAAACTTTTAGAAGAATTTAAATCCAATTTTTATTGCGAG